>NZ_CP016201.1:1957269-1977543 GCF_001683335.1 Selenomonas sp. oral taxon 126 | reverse complement strand
CGCTTGATGCCTTTGATATTTTTCGCGAGCGACTCTAGTTCCTCGTGGTGCAGGAGGTACATATCCTTCTGACCGACCTCGGCAAAGTCATAGACACGCTTGATCTCCATCGGCTCGGTCTCGACCCACGCCCCCGTTCTCCCAGTAGCTTCCCTTCGCCGAGACCTCGCGGATGTTGATCTCGGGATTGAAGTTCGTCGCAAAGGGATAGCCGTGATCGCCGCCGTTGCAGTCGAGGATGTCGATGTAGTTGATCTCGTCAAACTCATGCTTCATCGCGTACGCGCTGAACACACCCGTGACGCCGGGGTCGAAGCCCGAGCCGAGCAGCGCCGTGAGCCCCGCCTCGCGGAACCGATCCGCATACGCCCACTGCCAGCTGTACTCGAATTTCGCCGTGTCCTCGGGCTCGTAGTTCGCCGTGTCGACGTAATGCACGCCCGCCGCAAGGCACGCGTCCATGACGTGCAGATCCTGATACGGGAGCGCGAGGTTCAGCACGACATCCGGCTTGAATTCGCGGATGAGTGCGGTCAGCTCCGGCACGTTGTCCGCGTCCACGGCGGCGGTCTCGATCTTCGTCTTGCCGCCGTCCAGCTTCGCCTTCAACGCATCGCATTTCGACTTTGTGCGCGAGGCAATGAGGATCTCCTCAAAGACCTCCGGATTCTGACAGCATTTATGCACGGCAACGCTCGCAACGCCGCCGGCACCAATAATCATCGCTTTTCCCATGGGAACGCCTCCTTTATCTATGCTCCTATCATACAACAGGAAAGGGGTCACTGCAAGTGCGGCGTTCCCATCGAAGTACAACCGAGCAAAAGAAGTTCTTTTCTTCTCTCACTTCTATGACAGGACGATTGAATTGTGCTATAATAAGCACCGTGTATACAATATTTTAGCAAGCGATGCAACGAAAGGAGCCACTAACAATGGCTGTTCACGTCATCAACGAGGCACGCCGTTGCCTCCAGTGCAAAAAGCCGCTCTGTCGCGTAAAGGGCTGCCCCGTGCAGACGAATGTGCCGGAGATGATCCGCCTTTTCCTCGACGGCAAGATCAACGAGGCGGGCGCGATGCTCTACGACAACAATCCGATGAGTGTCTTCTGCTCGCTCGTCTGCGACCACGACGCGCAGTGCGAGGGCAACTGCATTCAGGGACGGCGCGGCGCACCCGTCCAGATTTCGAGCATCGAGCACTACATCTCGGACACCTACCTCGACAAGCTCGTCCTCACGCGCAAATCGTACAACGGGCACAATGTCGCCGTGATCGGTGCGGGTCCTGCGGGCATCGTGGTCGCGGTCAAGCTCGCGCAGGAGGGCTACGGCGTTACGATGTTCGAGCGCATGCAGAAGATCGGCGGCATGCTGCGCTATGGCATCCCCGATTTCCGTCTGCCGCCCTCGACGATCGACCGCTACGGCGAAAAGCTGCACACGCTCGGCATCCACATTCGTCCGAACACGACGATTGGCGGTGCGCTCACAGTGGACAACCTGTTCCGCGACGGCTACGAGGCGATCTTTATGGGCACGGGTGCATGGCGCGCGAAGAGTCTCGGCATCCACGGCGAGACGCTCGGCAACTGCCACTATGCGGTCAACTACCTCCAGAATCCCGATGTGTACCGCCTCGGTGACCGCGTCGCCGTCATCGGCTCGGGCAACTCGGCGATGGACGTAGCGCGCACGGCGATCCGCAAGGGCAGCCGCTACGTCACGATCTATGCGCGGCGCAACGGCATCTCTGCAAGCGAGCGCGAGCTCGAATACGCGCTGATGGACGGCTGCGAGATTCAGTACGGCAAGGGCATCCACTCCGTCACGCCCGAGGGACCGATGCTGTACGACCGCGTCTTTGACGAGAACCAGAACCTCATCAGCGAGGGCGAGCCCTATCTCATCCCCGCCGACAGCACGGTCATCGCGGCAAGTCAGGCGGCAAAGGACAAGATTGTCCGCTCGACGACGGGCATTACGCTCAACGAGAAGGGGCTCGTCAAGGTCGACGAGAACGGCATGACGGAGCGCGACGGCGTCTTCTCTGCGGGCGACGTGGTGCTCGGCCCCTGGAACGTCGTGCAGGTGGTAAAGGACTCCAAGCACGTTGCAGAGGCGATGATACGCTATTTGGAAGCGCGCGGCGCAAAGTCGTAACAATATGGGCTTGGGTCGCCGCAGGTAAGTAAAGGAGACAGCTATGACCATGAATGACCGCGAGATCACCGACCTCGTACGACAGATGGCGGCACCGCCAAAGCCCCCGACCTACGGCGAGGCAGAAGTGGAGGAGCTCGTGCGCATGCATGCGGGCGGCCGCCACAAGATGCGCAGTGAGGCAGAGATCCTCGCACGCTACAACCTCGGACGCCAGCAGTACAAACAGCTCAAATTCAGCCGTGAGAACAACCGCGAGCAGCAGCAGATGCTCTACGCCGAGCTCAAGGTGCTCGGCTGGGTGCTCGGACGCAAGGAGCGGGACGTTGTCATGGAGATCAACAAATGAAGCTGAGTCTGACAAAGGAGGAGTTCATTGCGGCGGCACAGACGGCGAATCTCATCTCCGTCTCCACCGAGCTGACGATGGATCTCGATACGCCTGTCTCGATCTACTATAAGCTCGTCGGCGCGGAGATGGGCTACATCATGGAGTCCGTCGACACGACGCAGCAGCAGTTCGGCCGATACTCCTTCATCGGTGGTGAGCCGTTCGTACGCCTGCAGGTCTTTGCGGACAAACTCCTCATCAGTGAGAACGGTCTCATGAAGAGCATCGCGGGTGCGCCGCACGAGACGATGAAGGCATACGCCGCGCGCTTCACGCCCGCTGTCACGGACGGGGAGGCACTGCCCCTCGTCCACGGAGGGCTTGCAGGCTATTTCACCTACGAGACAGCCGCGACCTTTGACCGCGTGCGCGGGGTGGAGATCGGCGCAGAGGAGCTGCTCGGTCAGTTTATGATGTGCCGCTACCTCGTTGTCTATGATGCACTCAAAAACAGTGCGCGCCTCCACTATATCGCAGGTCTCGACGCGGGGGACGATGCAGGCGAGGTCTACGAAGCAATTGGCGAGCGTCTCGCCGCCATGCGCACACGCCTCGCTGCACCATTCACGCCGCCCGACGCTGCGCCATCGATGCGCACGAGCCCCGTCGACTTTATGGCGCGCTACAGAAAGGCACCCGAGGATTTCCTGCATACAGTCGACACAATCAAGGAACATATCTATGCAGGCGATATCTTTCAAGCGGTGCCGTCCTTCCGCTTCCGCGAGAAGATCACGCGCCCCGCATTCCTCTTCTATCGACGGCTACGGCAGGTCAACCCCTCGCCCTATATGTTCTACTACAACTTCGGCGAGATCAAGCTCGTCGGTGCCTCCCCCGAGATGCTCATCAAGGTCTCCGGCAGTACCGTCTACACCTACCCCATTGCCGGCACGCGCAAGCGCGGCAAGACCGAAGAGGAGGATGCGCTGCTTGCCACGGATCTTCGCTCCGATGCGAAAGAGTGCGCCGAGCACGCCATGCTCGTCGACCTCGCGCGCAACGACCTCGGGCGCATCAGCGTCCCCGGCACTGTGCGCGTGCCGAAGCTCATGGAGGTCGAGCGCTTCTCCCATGTCTCGCATATGGTGAGCAGCGTCGTCGGAGAGATCGCCCCTGCATACGCCCCGATGGACGTGCTGCGCGCCACCTTCCCCGCAGGGACGGTCAGTGGCGCGCCGAAGCTGCGCGCGATGGAGATCATCCACGAGCAGGAGCAGGAGCATCGCAGCTTCTACGCCGGCACCGTCGGCTACATGGATTTTCGCGGCAATATGGATATGTGCATCACGCTCCGCACCATGTGCATCGTAAGCGACGACACAGCAATCATCCAGTCGGGGGCGGGCATCGTCAAGGACTCCGTACCCGAGAGCGAATACCTCGAGATCCTGCAAAAGGCGAAGGCGCTCTTCGAGGTCGTAGAGGAGGTGGAGAACAATGCTGCTTTTGCTTGATAACTACGACTCCTTCACCTACAACGTCTATCAGCTGCTCACGAATATCGGCGCAGAGGTCGAGGTCGTCCGCAATGACGTGACGACGGTCGATGAAATCCGTACGAAAAAATACAAGGGCATCGTCATCTCCCCCGGACCCGGGCTGCCGAAGGATGCAGGAATCACAGAGGACGTGATCCGCGAACTCGGCGGCGAGATCCCGATCCTCGGCATCTGCCTCGGCCATCAGGCAATCGGCGAGGTGTTTGGCGGTCGCGTCATTCGCGCGAAGGAAATCGTCCACGGCAAGGCATCCCCCATCCGCCACCACGGCACGGGCATCTACCGCAACATCCATGCGGGCACGCAGGTCGCGCGCTACCATTCCCTCATCATCGAACGCGAGAGTCTGCCTGACGTGCTTGAGATCACGAGCGATCTTGGCGACGGCACGATCATGGGCGTGCGGCACAAGACCCTCCCCATCGAGGGCATCCAGTTCCATCCCGAGTCCATCCTGACGCACGACGGACGCGCAATGATGGAGAACTATCTGACGGACATCGAGGCAATATGAGCGAAAAAAGATATGACGATATCCTTCTGATCAGCGATCTCGACGGCACGCTGATCCCACGCTATGAGATGATCTCCGAGGAGAATGTGCGCGCCATCAACGCGTTCACCGCCGCAGGCGGCGCATTTGCAGCAGCGACGGGGCGCACGCCCGAGTCCGCCCTCCCCTACCTCGAGAGCATCACGGTCAATGCGCCGAGCATCTTCTTCAACGGTGCGATGCTGAAAGACCTTGCGACGAATGAGGTGCTTGAGACGCGCACCCTCGACGGCGACATCTGGCGGACATTCGCCGCGCGCGTCCTCTACCAGTTCCCGCGCGCCTGCGTCGAGGTCTATACCGCAGAGCAGTGCAACATCCTCAGCCCCGAGGCGAACGACGACCCGCGTCTCGACGACGAGTTCTACAATGTGAATCACACGACACTGAAAGCTGTCGAACAAGAGACATGGCTGAAATTCTTCATCTGCGATGCGCCGATCAATCTGAGCTTCGTCGAGCGGCTGGCACAGGAGCTCGGCATTGACAGATGCTCCACCTCCTTCTACTCCGAGGCAAACTACCTCGAGTTCGTCCCGCCCGGGACGAGCAAAGGAGCGATGGCGGAGGTGCTGCATGCAATGCCCGCCTACGCGGGGCGGCGCATCATCGCCTGCGGTGACTACGAGAACGACGTGGAACTGCTGCGCATGGCAGACACGGGCATCGCCCCCGAGGATGCCTCAGACGACGCAAAGGCGGCGGCAGATCGGATCGCTCCACCCTGCCGTGAGCCATTGATTCCATGGATACTGCGTGAGATTCTGTAAAAGGGCATAGTAAAAGAGCACTGCGATTGCGGTGCTCTTTTACTATGCGGTAAACCGCCGATCAACCTATCTTAGAAGAAGAAGCTGACACGTCCATAGAGGGTCTGAACTTTATCGTCCGTGACAAGCTCCTTGCCGCGGAAATACTGCAACTGCGTCAGGACATTCTTGAACGGAACATAGCCAATGCCAAGGTCAATGCCCTTCGTTCCATATAACGTGTGCCCGTTGCCAAGATGATCCGTCGAATAAGTCGATGCAAGACTTACATTCGCGCCGACATGGCGATAGGCGAGGTATGCGCCCCACGAACCCATATCGGAGTTCTTCGTACCCTTGTAGTCGAGCTCGACGCTGCCGGATTTCTTAAGTTCATCCGCCTTCGTGTTCTGTGCATAGGCACCGGCAAGTGCGAGATTCTTATCGAAACGATACTTGCCGCCGATCGACCAAATCGTTGCTTTATCTTCCAGTTCTCCGGATGTATTGTACCTATTTGCAAACTTAAATGCATCGCTGGAGAACTGGCGATAGGAAGCACCAACAGAAAGGTTGCCTGCCGCGTAGCCCAGGTCAATGCCCTGATAGTTGGCAGCCTTATCCGTCGCTGCACCAATCCCCTTGTTGGCATTGCTAAGATCCCAGCGACCTGCTTCAATCGTTGCCTTGAGCTTGTTGCCAAAGCTGACCTGTGCCCCCGAGAAGAAGCTATCGACAACGAGACCATCGTCCGCAGCCGAGAAGAGCGGCATCTTGCCGAGCTTTACGTTGAACTTATCGTAGCTGCCGTCTGCATAGGCATAGGTGAGACCAACGCTACCGCTCTCATCCGTCTTCATGTTGTTGCTTGCCGTCAGACGAGCCTTGACCTTCCAGTGGTCATTAACCTCTGCCGTCGGGAAGAGGCGGAGCTGAAGCTGATCCTTATTCTTCTTCGCCGCATCCTCATGACGGAAACTCCAGTAGCGATAACGAAGTTCACCCGTCCACTTCACCATGTCAGAGTTCTTCTCGAGGTTCGAAACGCGAACGCCGAGGTTGTTGAGCTCGTCTGCGAACTCAGCTGCGAGGCGGTCAACGAGCGCGCGATCCGATGCGGACATATCGCCTTTCGCCATCGCCTTTGCCGTCATCTGCGCCATCTCGTAACGCGTGATGTTGCGGTCGCCGCGATACGTTCCGTCGCCGTAGCCCTCGACGATGCCGTCTGCAGCGAGCTGCGTCACAGCGTCATATGCCCAGTGGTCACGGGGCACATCCGAGAACGGGTTTGCCGCCGCGAACGTCGTGGACGCAGCACCGATCGTCAGTGCCGCTGCCAGAGCGGCTACCATTGTCTTCTTCATACTGTTTCCTCCTTTGCGGGAATCTCCCACAATCCAATGAATCGCCGAAACGCATACAGGAGGATCAGAGTATCCATGTTTCCTCGTGAACATCCTGTCTACGTATTCAGTCTTCGTCATTATAGCATAATGTCATTGTTTTGCAAAGCTATAACGCTCTTGTTTCATCAAATTTGAATCAAAACTCATAAATGAAAAATATTCTTCAGTTCCGCGTCCAGCCAAACTGTGTGATATTCGAGGTGTAGCGTAGGCGATCAACGAAGTCTGTATTCGTTGCAGCTGTGCGGAAAATGGGTACGCGTTCGAGCGCGTAGACATTGCTCGCGCGATCCACATTGCCGTATTTGACCGTAAATCCACCCTTATATCCCGCTTCCTGCGCAATCCCGACGATATGGAGATCGTGCGCGCCTGTCGGATAGGCGATGAACTCGATGGGATGTCCGAGCTCCGCCTCCGCCTGCCGCTTTGACTCGACGAGTTCCTCACGGATGCGCTCGTCGGGCAGATCGGGCAACGGCGCATGAGTCACGGTATGGGACTCGATCGTAATGCCGTTCTGCTCCATCTCGCGCAGCTGATCCCACGTGAGATAACCATTGCGTTTGCTGAGGAAGCCTGTCACAACGAAGATCGTCGCCTTGAGATTGTATTTTTTCAAAATCGGATAGGCGTTCGTATAGTTGTCCACATAGCCGTCGTCAAAGGTGATGAGCACTGGTCGGTCGGGCAGCGTCCCCTGCCCCGTGAGAAAGTCATAGAGCTCATCAGGGCTGATCGTGTGATAGCCGTGATCGACGAGATATTTCATCTGCCAGTCGAAGTCCTCCGGCTCAATCGCAAGTGAGATGAACATGGAGTTCACCATGTGATAGTTGAGCACGAGCACCTTCACATCGTCCTCAGGCGGGGGCAGCGGTGCGGGTGCCGCCTCCTCCTTCGGATGTCCGACGATCAGCAGCGTGCCCAGCAGGATGAGCAGGACGGCGATCAGCGACCAGAACTGCCGCCCGCCGATCAGCTTCTTTAGATCCATGCCACCCCTCCTCTTTCGCTATCTTTACCGTGCTTTATTGTACTCAGATTTGAAATGAAAATCAAGACACAAAAAGAGACTGTCCGCAGACAGTCCCTCAAAAGTTCGTTCAGTTCTTCGCCCAGACCTCTGCCATGAGATCCTCATAGACAGCCTCGAGATGCTGCACGAGAATACCGAGCAACGTGTGCATCATGACCCCGTCGAAGGTATCCGTGACGCACGGCACGCAGATGTCGAGGTAGATGCTGCCGTCCTCGCGGAGATAGTACTTGAATACCTTGTACTCCGCGTTGAGCGCGTTGAGATAGTTCTTGATCCGCTCGACGTTCTTCTCATTGATGCCCGATGCAACATTCGTGCGGATGATCGTGAACACGGTATCGTCGATGAAGATTGCCATGGGCATTTTCTGCCCCTTGACCTCGATGGTCGAGTTGAAACGCGTCGTGTGATATTCATCCTCAAAGGACTGCGGTTCGCCAAAGAAGTTGAGCTCATTTTCCTTCAGGAATGCCTGGAACTTCTCCGCCTTTGCCGGACCCTGGGGAGCAGCTGTCTCTGCAACCTCCGCCTGCACGTCCTTCTCTTCATTCTTCGCCATGTGTATAGTTCCTCCCTTATTGGTTGTATGCGAACGGCTATCATTCCGTTGCCAATATGGTACTATTTTACCATAAATTCCAATATTTGCAAGAAAAACCGCCGCACATCTGCACGGCGGTCTGAATCATAATACTCTTAGGCTGTTCTCTTGCGCAGAATGTATGCACGGACAAAGAGCGCTGTGAAGAGGATGGCGAAGCCGATGCCCGCCGGATAGGTGATGTCGGTCGGCAGACCAAAGCCCTCGGGCGCCTGCAGGAGGTAGGTTGTCGTGACCGCCGACATGAAGATCGCAGGCACAAGTGCTACGACATAGGCATACGATCCCGGCTTATGCAGGTAGAGGTACGCCGTGCCCATCCAGAGCGTAATCATCGCGAGTGTCTGGTTTGCCCACGAGAAGTAGCGCCAGATGATGGAGAAGTCCATCTGCGAGAGGATGAGACCGATGCCGAGCATCGGGACGGCGATCATGAGGCGCTTCGGTGCCTCCTTCTGCGGGATGTTCAGCCAGTCCGCGAGCGTCAGACGCGCGGAGCGGAACGCCGTGTCGCCCGAGGTGATCGGGCAGGCAATGACGCCAAGCATGGCGAGAACCGCGCCGATGCTGACGCCGCCGATGCCGACAACGCCCATGAAGCCGTTGCAGATCTCATAGACGACGCCGCCGGGCCCCGCCTCCTTGAGCGCGGCGCCAAGTCCCGGTGTCCCATCATAGAAGGTTACGCCTGCAGCTGCCCAGCAGAGTGCGATGATGCCCTCGGCGACCATCGCGCCGTAGAAGACCGGGCGTCCCATGCGCTCATCCTTGAGGCAGCGCGACATGATCGGCGACTGCGTGGCGTGGAAACCCGAGACCGCGCCGCACGCAACCGTGATGAAGAGCAGCGGCCAGATCGGCAGCTGTTTCGGATGCAGGTTCTCGATTGTCATCTCGGGCATGACGTGACCGCCGACGCCGAATAGCATACCGCCCATGATGCCGAGCGCCATGACGATGAGACAGATGCCGAAGAGCGGGTAGAATCGCGCGATGATCTTGTCGATCGGTAACAGCGTTGCCATCGTGTAGTAGATGAAGATGACGCCGAGCCATACGAGCATTTCCTGTCCCGTGAGTTTTGCAAGCAGCATCGCAGGCCCCGTCATGAAGACGACGCCGACGAGGACGAGCAGGACGATGGCGAAGACGCGCATGATCTGAAGCATGATATTGCCCAGATTCTTGCCGACGATCTCGGAGAGACTCTTGCCGTCCTCACGGAAGGAGATCATGCCCGAGAGATAGTCATGCACGCCGCCTGCAAAGATCGTACCGAAGACGATCCAGAGGTAGACGCTCGGTCCCCAGAGCGCACCCGCAAGTGCACCGAAGATCGGGCCAAGACCTGCGATGTTGAGCAGCTGGATGAGGAATACCTTCCACGTCGGCAGCGGGATGTAGTCCACGCCATCCTCGAGCCGAATCGCAGGAGCCGTCTGCCCCGTACGTCCAAACGCTCGGTCTACGATCGCCCCATACACAATGTAGCCCACGATGAGCGTTGCAAGCGCGCCAAGAAATGTAACCATTGCTTGTCACTTCTTTCTTTAGTACATAAGATTACTTGCCGGAAATTCCGGCACCCCGTTCCCTGCCCTCCTTTCATGCTGAGATCAAAGAAGCTCCGATGAATGAATCCTTTAAAATAAGAAATGAGCTTCTTTGCGCTCATCATATCACAACTGCCGCCCCTTGTCTAATACTTCCTATGTGCTATAATGGGCAAATACATCAATCATTTTAGGGGGATTGTTATGGGACTTGATATTCTGCTTTTTCTCGTGCTCGGACTGTTTGTCGGCACATTCGGAACGCTCGTCGGCATCGGCGGCGGGCTGATCTGCGTGCCGATCTTCATCTTCTTTCTGTCGGACGGCGGTGTCTATCCGTACTTCCACACAGCGGCGCAGATCACGGGCACATCACTCGTCATCGTGTTTGCAAACGCCCTCTCGGGGACGCTCGCCTACATCCGTCAGCAGCGCGTCTACTTCCCCGCCGCCGTGCCATTTGCGCTCGCAACCCTGCCCGGTGCATTCCTCGGCTCGTACATTGTCGACGACTTTACGGGGCCGATGCTCTACGCATCCTATGGCACGTTCCTTCTGGTGATGGCGTCACTTATGTATTGGAACGCGACGCACAAGAAGCACACGGATGTTCACACACTCCCCGCAAATTTTACGTTCAACCGCTCGCTCGGCATTGGTTCGAGCGCGGGCGTCGGCTTCATCTCGAGCATTTTCGGCATCGGCGGCGGCGTGATCCATGTGCCGCTCATGGTCTACCTGCTCGGCTTCCCCGTGCACATGGCGACGGCGACCTCGCATTTCGTTCTCGCCGCCTCCGCTGCGTTCGGCGTTATCAGTCACGTCTGGCTCGGGCACGTCATCTGGACGCCTGCGATCTGCATCTCGATTGGTGCCGCCGTCGGCGCGCAGATCGGCGCGGCGCTTTCGCAGAAGACAAAGTCGAAGGTCATCCTCGTCCTCCTCTCCCTCGCCATGTTCGGCTTGGGGCTACGCCTTATCTGGATGAGTGGAATGCTGTGAAATAGACAAAAAAAGAATCGCCCCATTGTGAGGCGATTCTTTTTTTTTGCGCTTGTTTCCGAGATCAATGATCCCTCAGATCAGAGCGGCTGGAAGCCGTAACGTGCGCCCTCTGCAGACTCAATTGCCTGATGTGCGAGGTCAATCGCAAGTCCGAGGGTACGCATGATCTTGTCAGGGTTGTGGAAGCCCATGCCGTTCTCGGCGGCGACCCAATCCCAATACCACTGCGCTTCGCGGATCTTCGCGCGTGCATCGTCGAGTGCTGCATCGGGTACGCCCGCATCCATCGCGGCCTTGACCGTGCGGTGTGCGCGCGCAACGGTCTGTCCCGCGATGCGCTGCAGTTTGAACGTGTTGTCATGGATGGTCTTGACGCGTGCAACGAGGGTCTCCTCGCTCTCGTCATGACACTTCAGACAGGACTGCTGCGTGGTCTTCAGCGGACTCGTCATCCAGTGCGAGGTGTACTTCTTGCCGCCATCGCGCATATAGGGCATATGGCAGTCCACGCAGGTGATGCCTGCGTCCGCATGAACGCTCGTCGCCCATGTTTCAAACTCCGGATGCTGCGCCTTGAGCATCATCGTCTTCGAGTCGGGATGCTCCCAGTCGCCCTTGAATCCGCCCGCCTGACCGGACTGATAGTACTGGTACTCCGACTCAGCATCAAGCCCGTTCTCATAGGGATGCGCTACACGCCCGTCCTCGGCAGTGAAGTAGTACTCCGTATGGCACTGTGCGCAGACGTAGGCGCGCATATCGTTGTGACTTGCCGCATTCACATCAATGCCGCGCTTTGCCATCGACTCAATGAAGCCCTGCTGATAAACGCGCAGCTCCATCGTCTCAGGATCGTGGCAGGTCGAGCAGCCAAACCACTCATCCATCGTGATGGGAGCCGCAACTTCATCAAACGGCTTCGATGCATACGCCCATCCACCTTCTTTGAAGTACACATCATAAACATACGAACCCTTGCACTGTAGACAACTCCCCTTCTGTCCCGGAAGCCTCTTCGTATGCAGGAGATCGTAGCCCGCATACGTATGCCCTCGGTCGTCGTCATACTGGATGGCAAACTTATAGCCCTTAAAGTTCTCAAGCATCTCGGGCTGGTGCTCCAGATGACTGTTGCCCTCCATGCTGCCGCCGTAGCCTGTGGGCGACGGAGATTCCTCATTGTTTTTCATGAATGAGTTGTACTGGAGCGGATAGGCGTCCTTGTACGCCTCTTTGCCGATCTTGGCAGCGGTATCGCCCTGGATCTGCACGCGTTTGATGCTGTCATCGTTCGGGTGTGCGCCGATGCGAACAGCGACAAATCCAAAGAACAGGGCACAGACGCCGGCAACACCTGCGATGATTTTCTTTCTGTTACTCAACTCTTATCCCCCCTTCTAAAGGATTGGAACCATGCGGCATACCACTGTGACACTTCGTACAATTTGTATTTCCGTCCTTGCCCCTGTCCAGACATACCGCCCCCATGGTCGATGTATGGCAGCGCAGACAGTTGGCATTCACGATATCCCGCCCGTGATCGGAGATCTTGATGTGTACGGGATAGTCATCGAGCACCTGATGGAGCGTGTCGTGCATACCTGTTTTGCCCTTTTCAAAATAGTAAACGGCAATATTGTCGTGCGGCAGATGGCACTCCACGCAGGCGATGTCCGCATGTGAGGACATCGCGTGTGTCTTTGCCTCATGCTGCATGGCATGGCACATACCGCAGAACTTCGGCGATGCCGATGCCTTGTCCATGAGCATACCGCCGCCGACGGCGAACAGTCCCACGAAAAACGCACCGATGATACAGCGCAGCGTATGCTCCTTTGCATACTGCTTCAAATTCATGTGTCCTTCCTCCCTTCTATAATTTCTGCAAACCTAGACTTCCGAGCCACCTCCTTTGCCCCGATTTTCCGCCTGTGCTGCTGCCAAGAGGCCGCCGACAGTAACGAGAACACAGGCAAGCCAAAGGATGGAGATGCCGGGCTTTGTACTGACCGAGGCAGAAACAGGAAGCGACGCTTCCTCTGCCTCGGAGGGCAGGATCTCTATCCTGATGTCACGTTCATCTGCCGATACACCCGTGAGGCGAATACGGAACTTGCCGTTCATCACCTCGATCGGCTGGGATGTCCCGCCCGTCTCCGTCGCAAGGATCGTGGGGGCTGCATCGTCGACCTCCTCGCCGTCCGTCAGCGCAATCTGCGCCGTGACGAGAGTCTTGCCGCTGCCCTGCGGCTCGAACGCGAGGGATTCGTAACGATAGGCATAGTCGTTTATCCCCATAACGGTCTTGCCGCGATGAAGGATCAGCTCGGCGCGCCCCCCTGAGGTCGGTGACGGCGCGATATAGAGATCCCCTACAATGCTTCTCGCAATCGCAGGCTCGCGCGCCGCATCCTCGCCGTTCGCACGGAGCTTTGTCACTGCCTCGTACAGGACACCATCCACTTCATAACGGTAGGATTTCTCATTGCCGCTCTCGGCAAACATCTGCCCGCGATAGATGATCGTGTGTCCGTAGACCTCCTGTGGCTCATCAGGGATGAGGATGACTGTCGTTGTCTGACTGCCCGTCCCCGAGAGGATAAAGGCAAGGAATGCAAGACCTGCGCCGACGTGAGCAACCATCCCGCCCAATCCGATCTGTTGACGGCGAAATGCCTCAATAGCAGCAGCCACGGCGAGCACGGCAAATGTAGAGAGCAGAACCGACAGAATATCCGTTGCTCCGACCAGCCCTGCAAGAATCCCGCCGCCGACCGAGATCACGAAGATCCACACAGGCCGTGCGATGCGTCCACCGCCGTAGGGAAGAAGTACGCCGAGTGCCATGAGGAGAACAAGCGGAACCGCAATTGGAAGCGAGGTACGCACGTAGTAGCTCGTATCGACCGCTGCACTTTCCCCGAGCAGCCCAGAGATCAGCGGCATGGACATTCCGAAAAACACGATAACGACAATGAATACGAGGAGAAGCATCCCGAGCAGGACGAGAAAGGCACGGCTGCGGTGCTGCTCGTAAAGTGCCCCCTTCGGCAGACGCTCAATCCGCAGGATGAGCACGCCAAGCCCGCCGAGGAGGATGAGCGCATTTGCGAGCGCGATGTAGAAGCCAATATCCGAGCCCGCAAAGGAGTGCACGGAGAAGTCGCCGAGAATGCCGCTGCGCGTCAGGAATGTCCCGTAGAGGACGAATGCGTAGGAGAAGACGGCGGCGAGATGCACGAGGTAGAACGCTCCGCGCCGCTCCCGTGCGACCGAGATCAGATGGAGCAGGACACAGGCGAGCAGCCACGGCACGAGCGAGGAGTTCTCGACAGGATCCCAGCCCCAGTAGCCGCCCCAGCCGAGTACCTTGTACGCCCAGTAGCCGCCGATGAAGATGCCCGCACCGAGGAATGCCCATGCGATGAGCGTCCAGCGGCGCATCGGAGCGAGGAAGCCCGCATCCATCGGTGCCTTTATCATGCTCTCAAGAGAGTAGGCAAAGGGCACGGCGAGCAGCGCGTAGCCCACAAAGATGATCGGCGGGTGCACCGCCATCCACGGATCCTGCAAGAGAGGATTCATCCCGTGTCCGTCGAGCACAATTGTATCGGCGGGGATGAACGGGCTCTTCATCAGAACCAAAAGGGCGAGCAGTGCCGTGAGCGTCTGATAGATCGCACGCCCCGTTGCCGTCATGCGCCCGCTCTGTGCGAGAATGATGCCAACGAGCGCGTGAATCACGAGCCAGAGCAGGAATGAGCCCTGCTGCCCCGCCCAGAACGCCGAGAATTTATAGAGCAGCGGCAGATCAATCGACGAGTAAGAGACAACGTAGCTGTAACTGAAATCATCCGCAAGAATAATTGCAAAGAGGAATACTGCCGCCCCGAGGGATGCAAGCCCTGCAAACCCGGCACATATCCTGCTGCTGCGCGCATTCCCCTGCACATCAGAGAGCACAGCGCCGAGTGCAAAGAGCAGAACCGCGCCTAAGAGTACCGTTCCGATCATACGTGAACCTTTCCTTTTTCCGCCTCGTATTTCGACGGGCATTTGATGAGCAACTTATCCGCCGCAAATGCATCGCCCGCATATTTTCCAATTGCTACAATGTGATATGCCTCGTCAAAGTTGTCGGGCTTCACGCCCTTGTAGCGTACGAGCATCGTCTCCCCTGTCTCCTCATCCGCAATCGAGAAGACAAAGGTATCGTTTTCCATATGAGGTGCAACGCCCGTATCGGGCAACCCCTTGACCTGCACATTGCGCTGAGAGGCACGCGCGTCGGCGATCCCGACGTAGGGCGTCACGGAGTCCGCAAAGAAGTATCCCGCGTAGCCGATGAACCCAAGAATGAGTACCGCAAAGAGATATTTACGCATGACGAGCCCCCCGTTTCATAAGCCAGACATACATCAGCGTCACGTCGAGCAGCGAGAGCATGAGCGTCCCGAGCATGACGGCGTCCATATCGAGCCGCCCCGTGCCGTTGATGACAGGCGACGGATGCAACGAGAAGAACATGCGCGGCAGGATAAAGACGAGGAATGGAACCGAAATGAAGGAAAAGAGAGCGTACACCGCCGACGAAGAGGCGCGTGCGCGTTCGTCCTGTATGGTCAGTCGGAGCGTCACATAGGCACCGTAGATGAGGAGCAGGACGAAGATCGTCGTCTGGCGCGGATCCCAATTCCAATACGCGCCCCATGTGAGCTTTGAGAAGACTGCCCCGCTCCCTGTGGCGAGGAGTGTAAAGACGAGTCCAAGCACCGCTGAGCGTGCACTTCTCGCATCAAAGCGCAGCTCACGAGTTTTCAGATAGCGCGCGCCCCAGTAGGCGGCGCAGAAAAACGCAATGACCGAAACCCACGCACATGGGATGTGGAAGAATGCAATACGGACATAGTCGCCCAAGCCCTGTGCGGGCGGAACGAGGAAAAACACCGCATAGAGTACGATGAGTGTCAAAACGCCGATTACCCCCGCAAGCATTTCAGCCCTCCATTCCATGAAGTTTCATTATTCTCAGTGATTTTCACTAACGCTCAATCCAGAGAGAATCAAACAGCATCGACGCGCCCACGGTGAGCGCCATATCGTAGATCGCCATACCACCGAGCAGCACCGACTCCCCCTCACCCGCCGTGAGTGCAATCGCCGGCAGGAGAATCGGCAGCATGGATGGGAGCAGCAGGACGGGAACGAGTCCCCCGCGCACGCTCGCCCCTGCGGCGACCGCCGCGAGCAGCGTATCCGCCGCCGCCATGCCCCAGAGTCCCAAAATAAGTGCTGCGAAAAACACGGCATCGAGGACAAACGGCGCATCCATCAATACAAGAACAAGCGGCAAAACGATTGCCGCAAGGATCAGCAGCGTAACGAAATGCGCCGCCATCTTGCCAAAGAGCACCGCCTGTGCCGGAATGTAGATCCGCAGGAAGAGCAGTGTCCCCGCTGCATCCTCCTCCGCAAAAAGCCGTTCACCCTGCAGGGTCGCCGCGAAGAAGAGGACGATCCAGAGGAGCGCCGCCGTGAGCCGCGTGTCTGCGGATGCACCCGCGAGCGACATACTCATAAAGGCGATCACCGTGAGGGCGAACATGCCCATCGTCACATAGCCCGCACGGTGACGCACGCCGTCGAGGAGTTCCTTCCATGCGACGCGGCGCGCTGCCTCAAAGACTGACACAGACATCCGCCGCCTCCCTCTCCTCCCGATCATTTGTCGCCCACAGGATGAGCCGTCTGCGCTCTGCCGCCTGACGCACCTCTCCAAGCAGGAGCGCGCGCCCACGCTCATCGAGCGCAAGCCCCGGCTCATCGAGCAACCAGACTGCTGCATCCGCGCCGAGGAGTACGGCGAGACGCACGCGCTGACGCATGCCCGTCGAAAGCTGCCCCGTTTTGCGGTTCAGCACCTCCGTCGGCAGTCCCACACGTGTGAGGAGATCCGCCAGATGCGACTCCTCGCACGGTACGCCGCGCACAGAGAGGAGGAACGCAAGGTTCTCACGCACCGTCAGGCGCGTATAGAGCTCCATCTCCGGCGTCGCCATCGCGAGCATTGCGCGGTATTCTGCGCCCCTGACCTCCACGCCGTCACGAAATGTCTCAATCGTCCCGCTCGTCGGCAGAATGAGCCGCGCCGCGAGACGCAGAAGCGTCGATTTCCCGCTCCCGTTCGCGCCCGCGACCGCCGTCACCATTCCTCCGTGAAAGGTAATGCTGAGCCGGCGCAGGACTTCTCGCCCCTCAAAATTCTGACTTACGTTATCAAAGTGAATTTCGACCATAAGCTATTCCTTCCATAAGTCTAATTTATTTTATCACAGTTCTGAACGATACAGGAAATACATTTTTCATATTAAAGTTTTTTATAGCTGTAAGCTATTTCAAAATTGAATCCGCTTCATATCTACTGATAATTGGGGATGTAATAAGCGGTCAGCATTCCCAAACGAAATCCTGACCGCTCTTTCAGCTCTTTTTCAGCATATATAAAATTTATCACTCAGCTGTGATATAACCAGATATATCTATGACAAAAATCACACTCTGTCAGCTGCGCATAACGCCAAAAACCGCCGACATTGGAATCACCCCAAGACGTTCATCTATCGCAGCAACTTCCTCGGGCGAGAGCACGATGTCTGCCGCCCCCGCATTCTCCACGAGGCGCGTGCGCTTACGCGTGCCCGGAATCGGTGCGATATACGGCTTCTTGCAGAGCATCCACGCGAGCGCGATCTGCCCGCTCGTCGCGCCTTTCTCTGCTGCAAGCCCGTGCAGGAGGTCAAGCAGCGCCGCATTCTCCTCCATCGCCGCTGCCGTGAACTGCGGCATATTTGCGCGCATATCTCCCGCCTCGAACGTCGAGGACTTATCGTACGCGCCCGTGAGCACGCCGTTTGCAAACGGCGAGAATGCGACGAAGCCGATGTTCAACTCCTCAAGTACGGGGAAGAGTGCCTCATAGGCGCGCGCCATCATCGAGTAGCGGTTCTGTACCGCTGTGAGTGGGCAGACCGCATGTGCGCGGCGAATGTCCTCCTCCGTCGCCTCGGAGATGCCCCAGTGTCGAATCTTCCCCTCCGCGATGAGATCCGCCATCACGCCCGCGACCTCCTCGGCAGGGATCTTCGGATCGACGCGGTGCTGATAGTAGAGATCGATATAGTCTGTCCCGAGGCGCTGCAGCGAGCCGTCCACAGATGCACGAATCTTCTCGGGTCGCGCATCGGAGACGATGGGACTCTTCCCCTGTTTCAGAAGGCTCATATCAAAGTGAATGCCGAACTTCGTCGCAAGAACGACCTTGTCCCGATACGGCGCGAGCGCCGCGCCGACGAGCTTCTCGTTGTCATGCGGATCGTCAGGCGTGCCGTACACCTCCGCCGTGTCAAAGAGCGTTATGCCCATATCCACGGCAGCGGCAATCAGTTCGCGCATCTCCACCTTATCCCCCGGCGCGCCGTAGGCGTGACTCATCCCCATGCACCCGAGCCCGATGGATGAGACTGTGAGGTCTCCAATTTTACGGTAGTTCATAATGCTTCCTTTCTGCATCCTATGCCCAATATGGAATATAGCGGCGGCTTCGCGCAGCGGTCTCCGCCTCATCCACCAGCTTTACAAGCCCCTCCTCGCAGCTTTCGCTCAGGAGTCTCGAAATCATCGCACTGTTGCGTGACGGAACGGCAAACCGCTCCCGCAGCGAGGCATTCGTCATGTATTCTCGCTGAACGCGCCGCAGACAGGCATGGAGATAACAGGCGCGCAAGCGATCTGCCTTGCTCATTTTACTGAATGTACGCGGAGAGAACAATGTAAGCCGTGTCATATTCTCATATACCATTATTTCAGGTGCAGGAAGCTGGTATACCTCCGTTGCATGAACAATTTTATCAAACCCGCTCCCGCGTTCCTCACAGACACCGATTCTCCGCATGAAAGCAGCCAGCTGCTCGTTGCGTGAGATCGGCGGATAGTCCAGAAACCGATTCGTTTCAATAAGCGGCGTACCCGGATTTGTAATCTCAACACGATCCGAGAAGATCTCAACCATCACGCCTGTGCCATGCAGAAAAAAATTCTGATGAATCAGGGCGTTGGCGAGGCTCTCTCGTATCGCCAGCTCGGGATACATAGGAATGTTTTTTCGCAGCGCCCTTCCCATCACCTCATTCGACGGCAAATTATCGTAAACATAGGTGACACAGTTCTCAAACCCGACGGCATAGCCGGATTTGAAGACACGCTCCTTGCCCGCGTACAGGCGCGTATGATCGCTGTACTGAATAACGCGCAACGCTTTTCGCTCCAAGGACGGGAATGCAGATAGATCGTGTGCGAAGAGAATAGCGCCGAGATTGGTAATATTATAGTTCCCCGTTATATTCTTGATGATCATGCGGTCTGCCAGCAGCGCATCAATCATCCCGGCTTTATCATTCGGCAGATCCATGGATAACAGATCAAAGTAAGCGGGGTAATTGAGGAGGCGCAGGACAAAATCTGCGGGAATATCCTCCAATGCAATCATGCTTTCAAACGCTTTTCGACCGAGCGTTGCCCACAGCTCGCGCTCGGTATCGGGAAAATCCTTCAATTTCTTTTTATGGGAATCTATGCGGATATAGTCAATTCCGCGAAATTTTACAGGTGAAGCATTTGCCGCATGAATTTCCAACAGAATAAGTGTGCAGTCGTCGATGACGACCTCGTGAAAGTAGAACTGAACCTGCGGTTCAAGCTGTGTGCCGATGAAGAGTTCCAAGCTCTGATTCCCCTGCCTCGTCTGCGCAGGTCGAAACTCCGTGCCACGGATTTCGTGCGTCTCATCATCAATTCCCCAGATCATCAGCGCATGGGTCTTGTTGTAAAGTGCTGCGGTGTTGGAAAGCGCACTGATGTACTCCCCGATCTCCAAGGGGGTTGCCGCATGATTCACCTTGAACTCAATCCACGGCGTTTCCTTCTCAAATGCGCGCGCCTCTTGGATAATGGAAACAATTTGATTATCAAGAAATGGCATCTTCTCACCTTCTTCCGATCAATATTATATCGCATTACTATCAATAAAACAATCAAATAAATTATTTTATATGAATCAAGTATCTATATGTATTTTCGCAGTTAAGTGCAGAGAAAAATCAATATATAAATCAATAAAAAATCAAATAAATCTATTTTGTAAAAAGGGGGCTGCACAAGGTCAACATAACCTCATGCAGCCCCCTCTATGATTGAGCGTTTAATTTACTTCTTCGGTTCCGCATTCTTCGCGAGAATCAGATCGAAG
>NZ_CP016201.1:1889590-1957244 GCF_001683335.1 Selenomonas sp. oral taxon 126 | reverse complement strand
AAGAGCTCCGTACCCGCAGGAATCTCCGTGAAGTGTGTGAGTGCTTTTTCAAAGCCATGTTCCTTCACGTAGTTCTGCACCTCGACTGCCTCGGGATCGTCGGCATAGTCGAAGCGGAGGGCAGCAGCGATGACCGTTGCCAGCGCCTCGGGCTTTTTGCCGCGCTCGATGAGCTGCGATGCAGGAGAGACGAGGCGATCCTTTGCGCCGAGCTTGCGCTTCGGCCCACGCGCAACGCGCGTCACGGCATCGGAGAGGTGCGGATTCTTGAACCGCTCCTCCACCGTGCGGATGTATGCCGCGTGCTTTTCGCGGTCAAAGCCGTATTTCTCGATGAGCAGTTCACTCGTCTCTGCCCAGACACGGCGGACGAAGGAGACAATCTCCTCGTCCTGCATCGCGGCGGCAATGTCCTCGATGCCCTTCAAATACGCCATGTAGGCGATGGAGGCATGTCCCGTATTGACGGAGAAGAGCTTGCGCTCGATGTAGGCTTCGAGGTTGTCCACCCACGTCAGCCCCTCGATCTGCGGTTCCTCACCAACCACACCCGTGCGGTCAACATCCCATTCGCAGAACGGCTCGACCTTGACGAGCAGGGGATCCTCGTTGTGCTGAATCGGTACAATGCGGTCAACGGCGGCGTCGGGGAATCCGATGTAGCGGTCAACCTTTGCCTTCACATCGTCCGCGAGATGCTCATAGACGAAATTCTTGAGGACGGTCGACCCGCCGACCATGTTCTCACACGCAATGATGTTCAGCGGCGTCTCGTTCTTTTCGATACGGCGCGCAAGCCCCTTTGCGATGTTCGGCGCAATGAATTTGAGGATATTCGGGCCGATGGCGGTGGTCACGATATCCGCCGTGACAAATGCATCCAGCAGCTCCTCGAGATTCGTGTTGCTGTTGATCGCCTTGACATGCTCCACACGGATGGTCTGCGGCTCGTTGCCCACGACCTCGATGTCGTAGGCGCGGCGCGCATTGATCTCATTGACAAGCGCCTCTGCGACATCGACGAATGTGACCTCGTAGCCCGAGCGCACAAGCAGCTCGCCGATGAAGCCGCGTCCGATATTGCCGCCGCCGAAATGAATTGCCTGTTTCATCACAAACTCCTTTCAATCCGCCTTCGTGAAGACTTCATAGAGTTCCTCGGCGCTCTTCGTCTTGAACAGCTCTTCGAGCTGCTCATCCGTGTAGTCGCCGACCATGGTTGCAATGTTCGCGAGGATGGCGAGGTGATCGTTGCCGACGCCCGCAATGCCGATGACGAGATGTGCGGTCTCATCGCCGAACTTCACGCCCTCGGGGTACTGGCAGACGACAATGCCCGTCTTCTTGATCGTGTCCTTAACGGCGTTCTCGCCGTGCGGGATGGCAATGCCCTTGCCGATGTAGGTGGAGAGATCCTGCTCGCGGTTGAGCATGCCCTGCACATAGCCCTCATCGACGTAGCCGCTTTGGGCGAGCATCTTACCTGCCGCCGTGATCGCCTCCTCGCGGCTGACCGTGGCGAGTCCGACCTTGACGTTTTCCTTCAACAGGACGCCGGCACCGACCGTCTCAGGCGCCTCCGCCTCTGCATCCGATGCGGGCGCACCTGCCTCCACAGCCGCCTCCTTGAGGCGCGTGGTGACAATCTCATAGACGTTGTTCTGCGTGAAGTCGCGCACCCAGATATGCTCTGCCTGCGGCGAGTCCGCAAGCGCACGCTCCGCGAGCTTTTCGTGCGAGATGACGAGCTGTGCCTCGGACGGGATTGCGCCGATCGCGCAGTTCGTGACGGAGATGTCCGTATAGCCGTCCTTCTTGAGCTTTTTGCGCAGCGCAGCCGCACCGAGCGCGGACGAGCCCATCCCCGCATCGCAGGCGTAGACGATGACCTTCAGATCCTTGCCCGCGACCTTCTTCTCCGCAGGGAGATCCTTGCCGCGATTCTTCATGTCGCTCATGCTCTCGCGTGCGGACTCGAGCGACTCATCCTCGACATCCTTCGACATCTTAATGAAGACGGAGGCGACCGCGCAGGATACCGCCGTTGCAACGGCAAACGCCGAGAGGTTCGCAAAGAGCGCCGAGCCGTTCGGCGTCATGGCGATGATCGCAAAGATTGAGCCAGGCGAGGACGGTGCAATGAGACCGCCGCCAAGGAGACCAAGTGTGAAGACGCCGGACATACCGCCCGCAATCGCGGCGATGATGAGCACGGGCTTCATCAGGATGTACGGGAAGTAGATTTCGTGGATACCGCCGAGAACGTGGATGATCATCGCACCGGGCGAGGACGACTTTGCCATGCCCTTACCGAAGAGCCAGTAGGCAAGCAGGATACCGAAGCCGGGGCCTGGGTTCGCCTCGAGCAGGAAGAACATAGACTTGCCGTATTCCTGTGCCTGCTGGATGCCGAGTGGGCTGAGCACGCCGTGGTTTAGTGCGTTGTTGAGGAAGAGCACCTTTGCCGGCTCAATGATGATGGATGCGAGCGGCAACAGCCCCATCGCAACGATCCCCTCCACGCCGCTGCGTAGGATGTCATTCGCACCGCCGACCACGGGACCGACGACAGCGAATGCGATCATCGCGAGAATGCCGCCGAGAATGCCGAGCGAGAAGTTGTTGACCAGCATCTCGAAGCCGCCCGGAATGCTGTCGCGGATGGCATCGTCAAACTTCTTGATGATATAGCCGCCAAGAGGTCCCATAATCATCGCGCCGAGGAACATCGGGATGTCCGAGCCCGCGATGATACCGGACGTTGCAATCGCCGCCATGACGCCGCCGCGATGCCCGTAGATTGCCGCGCCGCCGCTGTAGCCGATGAGCAGAGGAATCAGCCACTTGCTCATGGGGCCACCGACCTGCGCGAGGTATTCGTTCGGCATCCACCCCGTTGGGATGAACAGCGCCGTCAGAAAGCCCCACGCGATAAATGCGCCGATGTTCGGCATAACCATTCCGGACAGGAAACGGCCAAATTTCTGCATGGCCTCCTGTGCCCCTCCACCTTGTTGACTCATCATAATCCCCCCTGAAAAAATTTAAAAATACCTTTATTTATAAGAGCCGTTCCAGCACTTCGCGGAAATGCTCTTCAAAAACGTATTCCAATTCGCGGTGCAGCTCCTCTGCGCCCCCATGCGTGAGAATATCTGCAAATGCAGGGCGCTCCCCAATCTGCGCTGCAATCTGTCCGAGGACGCTCTTTTCTCCTGCGTGCCCCTGCAACGGTGCGCACATGACGAGCGCCGTATCGACTTCCCCCTCCGCGTAGGTAAGCGGCTCTGCAAGGCGCAGAACGCCAAAGCGCGGCACATTCGCAGCCTCCGTCTCCGCATGGAGCAGGATCATCTGCGGTGTGACCCACGTCGGAGCAATCTGCTCGCGCCGCAGCAGTGCCGCCGCAAACGCCTCAGCACCCTCCTCACCGACGAGGAGATGTGCCCCCGCCTCTGCCAGAGCCCCGATGGACTGCACCCGCACATCCTCGTACAGGTGAAAATCTGAGAGAATGGCGTGAATCGCCCCGCTCAGATGGTGAATCTCCTCCATCGCCTCTGCAAAATGCGGCTTTTCCTCCGTCTCATCGACACTGTGCGGCGCACATACGGCAAGTACGGCGTCGATCTGCGCCCGGTCCGACGCCGTCAGGAACGCACTGGCGACGACAACGGGAACGGGGAGCGGCGGAAGCGGCACGGTCGATACAACGAAATCCACGGCGCGGCGTGTGATCTCCTGCGCCGTGAGCGCGAGGGAGGAGAGCTCCCCTACCACGCGGATGCGCTCGTAAGCACGGCGGATGCGGCTTGCGAGCAGACGGCTCGTGCCGAGTCCCGTCGGGCACGCAACGAGTACGCGCACTGCCGGGCGATCCACGCCCGCCTCCGTCAGTGCCGCGCCAAGGTGCATGGCGATGTAGGCAATCTCATCGGCGGGGAGCGGTGCTCCTGCCTCCTCCTCCATCGCGCGCACTGCGTGACGCGCAAGTGACATCAGCTCCGGATGCTCCGCCTCCATCTGCGCTAGCAGCGGGTTGCGGATGTCCATGCCGAGCTTCAGGCGGTGCAGGGCGGGTGCGAGATGATTCACAAGCCCCGTGAGCAGCGTGCGGCTGCGCAGGAGCGGCGCGCCGCTCTTCTCGCCCGCAAGGCGCATGATCGACTGTGCGATCTGCACGAGGCGAAAGTTGTCCACCCGTCCCGCCCCCGTGGGAAGCGCAGCAGAGCGCGCACCGAGGAGGTGCATCGTGATATAGCCGACCTCCGCCTCGGGCACGGTGAGGGAGAATGCCTCTCCGAGCCGCCGCGCAATGCGCTGCCCCGTTTTGAAATCCTCCGTCCGCCGCAGCTCGGCAAGCGTCCCTGCGTCCATTGCAATTGCGTCGCTCTGCTGCATCCGCCGCACGGCAAGCGCGAGATGGACGACGAGTCCGACACGCGCCGTGTCCGGAATGCCGCGCTCCGCCGTCTCCTCAGCGACAACGGCATCGATGCGCCGCACATACGCCGCGTCCACGAGTCCGAGCAGCGCGCGCTCTGCCGCACGCGCCGCCCCCTGCACATCCTCATCGTCGCCGATGAGGGCAAGCAGCGCCGCCTCGTCCGCATGATCGTGGATGTTGCGGACGAGCGCACTGCGGATTGCGCGCTCGCTGCCCTCGACATAGACGCCGAGTCCGGGGCGTCGCACGAGGGTGATTTCCTGCGCTGCAAGCCACGGGTGAAGGCGGTCAAGATCGTGACTGACGGTGCTGTCCGTCACATTCAGAAGCCGCGCAAGTGTGAAGAGCTTCAGCGGCTCGTCCGCCATGAGGAGACGCGTCGTCAGCACTGAGCGGCGCTGTGCGGGCGAGAGTTCGCGCTGCGCATCCGCAGCAGCGGCAAGACGGCGGCGCAGCGCGCTCAGATCCGCCGCGTCACCCGCGAGCATGAAGCCCGCCCCCGTGCGCCTAAGAAGTGTAATGCCGTACGGCATCAGTGCCATCTCGAGCCCGTGCATCTCACGCGTAATGGTGCGTGCGCTGACATCGAGGGCAGAGGCGATGCGCTCGGCGGGCACATAGCCGTCTGCTGCGAGGAGAGCGGACAGAATCGCCCGCATACGTGCCGTCAGCTCCATCTGCCCGCCTCCTTTCGACCGTTGACATTTTTATTATAACGAATGGCATTCATACTTGCAACGAAAAGACCTTGCCCTTTGTCATGAGGACTTATGGACAAATAAAAAGAGAGGCTGCTGCATGAAGCATTTCTAACTTCGTACAACAGTCTCTCTTTTCGCCCCTTCCACCGCTGCGCGGTCCCCCTCCCCCGCTGGCGCAGGGGAGGCTTTAGGCGACGGCATATTAGCTTCCCCCGTCGAAACGGGGGAAGTGGCGAGCTTGCGAGCCGATAGGGGCGCTCCGATTCCCTATGTCATTTTATGCAAAATCCAGTCCCGGCACAGCGTTCAGGTAGAGATCGCTGTACTTGCCCGCCTCCGCCGCATAGGCACCGCGACAGGCAATCATGGCAGCGTTGTCCGTGCAGAGGCGCGCGGGCGGATAGAGATAGCGGATGCCCTCCGCCTCTGCCGTCTCGCGCAAACGGCGTTCGAGCGACCGATTCGCCGCAACACCGCCCGCAAGGACGAGCGTATCGCGCCCCGCCTCGCGGATTGCCTCGAACGCCTTGTGTACGAGCACCTCCACCACGGCAGACTGGAACGAGGCGGCGATGTCCGCCTTATGCAGCGCATGCCCCTTCATCTGCTCGCTGTTGATGTAGTTCAGCACGGCGGATTTCAGCCCGCTGAAGCTAAATTCGTAGTTTCCCTCCTGTGCAAGTGCACGCGGGAAGTCGATCGCGGTGGGATCACCCTCGCGGGCGAGCTTGTCGATCTCGGGGCCGCCGGGGTACGGCAGTCCCATGACGCGCGCCACCTTGTCGAACGCCTCACCCGCCGCATCGTCGCGCGTTCTGCCCATCAGGCGGAACGTCTCGTAGTCCGCGACATCCACGAGCGCCGTATGCCCGCCCGAAACAACGAGCGCCATAAAGGGCGGCGTGAGCTCCGTATGCGCAAGAAAGTTCGCAAAGATATGCCCCTCAAGATGGTTGACGCCGATGAGCGGCACATTGAGGGAAAAGGCAAGCGACTTTGCCGCCGACACACCGACGAGGAGCGCACCGACAAGCCCCGGGCCGTAGGTGACGGCGACCTGATCGATCTCCGAGAGCGCTGTTCCCGCCTCATCAAGTGCCTGCTCCACAACGGGCAGGATGCTCAAAATGTGGTTGCGCGAGGCGATCTCGGGCACAACGCCGCCGTATTTCTGATGAATCGGAATCTGCGTTGCAATGACGCAGGAGAACAGCTCGCGCGTCCCACGCAGGACGGCGGCGGAGGTCTCATCGCAACTCGTCTCAATCCCGAGCGTCAGTTTCTGCCGAACATCTTTCATCTGCAAAGTCCTTTAACTTCGTATGCCACATCAGAATGGCATCTTCCCCATTGTCCTGATAGTATTTCCTGCGCACGCCGATTGCCGCAAAGCCCAGCCCCTCGTAGAGGCGCAGCGCGGGCGTATTCGACGGACGCACCTCGAGCGTCATGCGCTCCGCGCCGCGCTCTGCCGCCGCACACATGAGCCGCGTCATCAGCAGTCTGCCGAGCCCCCTGCCTCGCTGTGCAGAGGTCAGCGCGATATTCGTCACCTGCGCCTCCTCGAACGAGATCCAGCAGCCGCCAAAGCCGATGATCTCCGCATCCTCGAGCGCAACGATATAGCAGGCAAAGTCATTCGAAGCCTCACGCCAGAAGTCCTCGCGCGACCACGGCGTCGGAAAGCTCTCGCGCTCGATGCGCGCCACCGCCTCCGCATCCTCCGCCCGCAGGGGACGAAAGGAAATCACGGCGCGCCCTCCGTACCGTGCCGCTTCTCCCACAACACCTCTGCCTCGCTGCGGCGCAGATAGAGCGGCGCGATGGTGACGGGATCATCCACCGCCCCGCGAGCAAGACGCGTAAGCGCCGCGAGCCCCACACAGGCAGCACGCGGCATACGCGCATGAATCGGCGCAATACGCACGCCTCTCGGCAGCGGCGTCAATGTTTTCTTCTGCATGGCATCCCCGAGGAGGAGGACGGGCTGCTGCGATTCCGCAAGCCCCGCGAGCACCTCCGAGAGCGGCAGGATCACAAGCGGATGCACTTCGCGCAGCGTCAGCCCCTCTGCTCCCGCCTCCCAAGCAAATTCCTGCGCGTAGACATTGCCCTTCTGCGCGTCCATCATGGGAACGAGGCGCACACCCTCACAGATCGTGTGATGGGCAAGCGCCTCGAGTGTCGGTACTGCGATCAGTGGGATGTGTAGGGCATACGCCATCATCTTTGCCGCCGCAAGCCCGATTCTGAGCCCCGTGAACGAACCGGGGCCGATGCTGACGGCGATGCCATCGAGTTCTTCCTTTTTCACGCGCGCCATCTCGAGCGCCATCCCAATGTGCGGCATGAGGGTCTCGGAGTGTGTCAGCGCGCCCTGCATGCTCAGCTCTGCCGCGACGCGCTCCGCTGAGAGGACGGCGACACTCGAGACCTGCGAGGAGGTATCAATGCTCAGGATCGACAATCTCGTTCAACTCCTCCAAGAGCGCCGTGCTCTTCTCCCCCTCTGCGGCAAAGATGAACTGCCGCTCCTCTCCATCAAGCGCATCAATGCGCACCTCGAGCCGATCCTCGGGCAGTGCCTCAGGGAATTTCTCCGCCCACTCGATCAGCACAATGCCCTCGGTCGCGTCCACATACTCATAGAAGCCGATGTCCTCGAGTTCCTCCTCGGACTCGATGCGATAGAGGTCGAAATGCACAATGGGGCACGCCGCCTCGTAGATATTCATGAGGTTGAACGTCGGGCTCGTCACATCGCTCTCCACGCCGAGCGTACGCGCGAGCGCCCGTACAAAGAGTGTCTTGCCCACCCCAAGTTCTCCATCGAGGCAGATGACCGTGCCCTCGTGGATGATTTTACCGATGGTACTCGCCAGATGCGCGGTCTCCTCGGGCGAATGCGATATACAGGTGAGCATATTCCGTCCCCTTTAGTAAAAGAACCAAAACCTTTTGATACATTATAACACGAGAGGCTGATTTCCGCAAAGGCAGTACGATGAAACGGCGCACAAAAAAGCGGAGGGAGAGAAAGTCTCCCCATCCGCTCACTCCGGCAGCCGCACCGTCATGCGTCCGCCCGGCACATCAATCGCCAGCACCGCCGTGCGCAGCGCGGGAATCAATATCTCGCGCCCGTCCTCCGCACGCACGGCATAGACATCGTTGCTGCCCGTGCGGATGACGTTCTCGACTGTACCTAGCTCGTTATTCTCTTCATCGCAGACCGTAAGCCCAACGATGTCAAAGACGTAGTATTCACCTTCATCGAGCGGTGCGGCATCCGCGCGCGCGACCGTGAGCAGCCGCCCCGTAAGCTTCTGCGCCTCCTCGCGGACAGCGTACTCACGGAAGCGCATGAGGATGTTCTTCCCCTGCGGCTTCACGCGCTCGACATGGAGCAGTTCGTCGCCCACCATGACCTCGCGCAGTGCGTCGAAACGCTCGGGAAAATCCGTCAGCGGGATGATCCGCAGGTCGCCCTGAATCCCGTGCGCCGCGCCGACGCGCCCGATGACGATGCGCCCGTCAGGAACGGATGGCGATAATCTTGTCATCTTCCACCAGAATCTCGACGTTCATGAGCTCGCGCATATCGTCGCCGACCTTCGCCTCGACCTGACGCTCGAGCGTGCCCTGCACGATCTCCGCACCCTCGACGAATTTCTGCAATTCCTCCTGATGTGCACGCGTCTCCTCGATGTAGTCAATGCGGCGCTGACGCTCCTGACGGATCGTATTGATGTGCTGGATCGCCTGCGGCGTCAGCTCACCCTGCTCCGCCTCCTGCATGACGCGCTTCTCCTGAATGCCGAGCTGCTGAATCTCAAGCTCTGCGCGGCTGAGACCTTCCTCCATCTCCTTGAGCATCTTCGCGCGCAGCTTCTCAGTCAGCTTTGCCTTGACGGTGACAGGCACCTTGATTGAAATAGAATCCACTCTGATCTCTCCTTATACAAAAACGGCGACCGTCTGAGACGCGCGCCGTTTCGAGGGACTGCCAAAAGGCTCCCTCACGGGGCTCAGCCGATCTCGACCGTCGCCCTCTTATTCTCCTTCGTTGCAGCGGCCTTGACAACGCTGCGGAGCGCCTTTGCAATGCGCCCCTGCTTGCCGATGACCTTGCCCATGTCATCCTCCGCCACGCGAAGTCTCAATACGATCTCCTGATCATCCTGCGTTTCGTCAACGACGACAGCTTCCGGATGGTCGACCAATGATTTTGCGATAACCTCGACTATCTCTTTCACGCCGTTCGTCTCTCCTCATCGCAATACGCACACTGGAAGAGATCCCCTCATCGGAATGACGGAATCTCTTGCAGCGGCTGTATTTCAGTCCTTCTGACGCTTTGCCTCGGCAAATTTTGCCATTGTGCCGTTCTTGCTCAGGATGTTCCTGACCGTGTCGGTCGGCTGTGCGCCCTTCTTCATCCAGTCGATTGCCTTATCCTCGTCAATGCTGACGACAGCGGGCTGCTTCGACGGATCGTAGTTTCCAAGGATCTCGATGAATCGACCATCACGCGGTGCGCGCGAGTCGGCGACCACGATGCGGTAGAAGGGGTTCTTCTTCGCACCCATGCGGTTCAAACGAATCTTGACTGCCATATTTTCACCACCTTTCGTTGTATAGGAATCGCTGATAAAATGAAGTCTGTCAGATTGGTGCAGAATTTTTGTCCTGCCAAGGAAACAAACCGGACGCATAGCCAAAGCTATATGGAGGATTTGTTGACACAGGCAGGGCGAAAAGAATGCGCCAAGATAATGGGCTGAATTTATCAGTGCTTCCTATATTATTTGAAGAATGGCATCTTCGGAAGCCCCATACCGCCGAGTGACGGCATGGAGGGCATTCCGCCCTTGCCCTTCATCTTTTTCATCTTCTTCATCATCTTGCGCATCTCGCCGAACTGCTTGAGGAGCTTGTTCACGTCCTGCACGCGCGTTCCACTGCCCGCAGCGATGCGCTTGCGGCGGCTGCCGTTGATAATCGTGATGTCCGCACGCTCCTTTGGCGTCATCGCGCGGATGATTGCCTCGAGCTGGCGCATTTCCTTGCCGTCGAGGTCAAACTCCTGATCGCCGAGCTTCTTCTTGAGACCGCCCATCCCCGGAATCATGCCGAGAATACTGTTCAGCGATCCGAGTTTTTTCACCTGCTGCAGCTGGTCAAGGAAATCGTCGAGCGTGAAGTCGTTGCGGCGAAGTTTCGCCTCCATCTTCTTCGCATTTTCGAGGTCGAAATTCTCCTGCGCCTTCTCGACGAGCGAGAGCACGTCGCCCATGCCGAGGATGCGCGACGCCATGCGGTCGGGGTGGAACACCTCGAGTGGGTCGAGCTTCTCGCCCATACCGACGAACTTCACGGGGCAGCCCGTGACAGCCTTGATCGAGAGTGCCGCGCCGCCGCGTGCATCGCCGTCGAGCTTCGTCATGATGACGCCGTCGAGTCCGAGCGATTCGTCGAAGGACTGCGCGACATTGACTGCCTCCTGACCCGTCATCGCGTCGACGACGAGCAGGATCTCATGCGGCTTTACCGCCGCCTTGATGTCACGCAGCTCCTGCATGAGCGTCTCGTCGATCTGCAGGCGTCCCGCCGTGTCGATGATGACGACATCGTTTGCGTGCGACGCGGAGTGTGCAATCGCCGCACGCGCGATGGCGACGGCGTCCTCCTGCCCCTGCGAGAAGACGGGGACTTCGACCTTTTCGCCGATCACTTCGAGCTGCTTGATTGCGGCGGGACGGTAGATGTCGTCCGCCACGAGGAGCGGGCGCTTGCCCTGCTTCTTCAGCATGAGGGCGAGCTTGCCCGCCGAGGTCGTCTTACCCGAGCCCTGAAGACCCACGAGCATGATGACGGTCGGCGGGTTTGGGCTGATGTTGAGGCGACTCTCCGTGCCGCCCATCAGCGCGGTCAGTTCCTCGTCGACGATCTTGATGACCGCCTGTGCCGCCGTGAGCGTGTCGAGGACTTCCTGCCCGACGGCACGCTCCTTCACACGCTTGACGAAGTCCTTGACGACCTTGAAATTGACATCCGCTTCGAGGAGCGCCATACGCACCTCGCGCATGGCATCGTTCACATCGTCCTCGGTCAGCTTGCCATGTCCGCGCAGCTTTTTGAAAATGCCCTGCAAACGGTCGGACAGATTCTCAAAGATCATTCTCCCGCCTCCTTTCCATCTATTTCCATATACGGTTCGAACTTTTCCGCAATCGCGCGCACCTGCGCGCACGTGATCGGCTCCTCGAGCGCGTTCAACTCCGCGCAGATCGCGGCGAGCGCACGCTCCTGCGCCTCCTGACGCGCGCACAGCCCCAGCGCCTCCTCCATCTCGGCGAGCGCCCGCTCTGCGCGGCGAATATTGTCGTGCGCCGCCTGACGCGTAATGCCCAGTTCCCCGCCGATCTCCGCGAGCGAGAAATCCTCTGCGATGTGCAGACGCAGACATTCGCGCTGCTTCTCACGCAGCAGCCCCCCGTAGAGGTCATACAGCCGCGCAAGCTCGTAAAGCCGCTCCATGCACATCACCCATTCAAAACACTTCTGCGATTATAACGGCAAACGAAGAGCCTGTCAAGTATTTTTCTTGACAGGCTCTTCGTTTGCTCCGAAAGGATTATACCAAACGCAGATGTTTTTCTTTTATGACAGGTTCTGACACTTCATCGACATATATCGTTGCAACGCTTTGAAACATATCCGTCTTACCAGCAATTTTGATACAATCCAACAATGCCCCCCTCTGTCGGGGTTTTACACACCCATGCCAACAAAAACTGAACACAAAATATAAGAAAGCACTGATAAATTCAGCACCGACATCTTGACACATCTTTTTTGCCCGCTTTTTGTCGGCAAATCCTCCACAGAGCCTCTGCTATACGTCCAGTTTTCCTCCTCAATCGGACGAAAAAATCTACGCCAATCTAACGGACTTCATTTTATCAGCGATTCCATAAAAGTGAGTCATGGGACTCTGTGTGTCGACTCTAAACATCAACCTATACTGATAGCTACATTCCTGCATCAAACGCCCGTAATCTTAATTTCGATGCATGCTGCAACGGGTCATCGTATTCCATAATGGAGTTTTCGTTTCCTCCCCAAGACAGATAATCTTCACTGCCGAGCGCATTAGGAATCGTTATCCCCTTCATATGCATATCCTCACCGTAGATATTCTCCCCACCTAAAGTATTAGGGATGCTTGTCTCTGTAAGATAGCCGTCATGGTACACATCCGTACCGCCCATCATGTTTGTTTGCGTATGTGATTCCAAATGCCCATTGACAATGGTATCAACGCCACCTACCTGATTTGCGGTACGAATAACGAAGTTGCCTTCCTCGAAATTTGCGCCCATCTTGTGATGAATACGATCGACAACGGAACCGTCATGAAAGACATCCGTACCGCCATCACCAGAGGGGATGCCTGAGTAGCAACCAGCTCCATAGGACGCATCAAAATCCGTAAAAAGACTCATGTTCTCTCCTCCTCATACGATTCACATTTTAAGGAAGCACTGATAAATTCAGCACCAATCTGACGAACTTCATTTTATCAGCGATTCCTTAACAATTGCTCTTTCCATTTCACAATTTCTTCCATCCCCTGTGTCAACATCCTTATTTCCTGCTGAGCCTCAGACCTGGCCTCTTGCTTCAGCAAAACCTCTTTTTCAGCATCCTGCCGCATCTTCAGCAAAATATGCTCATACGCATACTCCGTGTTTGAAATAATATTTTCTGTTCGTTGATCAATATATTTGTGAACTTCTTGACGTAGCAATCCAATTGCTCTTACAATTTGTGCTTTCGCAGCCGGTATCGCCTCTTCTTTCGCTGCAGCAAGTTTTTCCTTCAGCATTTTTTCTCGAAGGAAGGGCAATGCAGCCAAACTTACCAAGGGCATCGCAACGCCACCAACAATCGCAAGAAGTCCTAGACTCCCTACCGCTGCAATCGCCCCTGCCTGTAGGTTGACATTAGAGATGTCTCTTGCTTCCAGACTGAAAACTGCTTTTGAGGACTTAAGTCCACCAGCCCCCTCTGCTACAAGCCTCACTTGCTGATTGAAATAGTAGCTAAGCCCGCGTGCCAGCTCGTTCTCTAGGGCAGACAGGGCTTCATCAAGATGTGGTCCATACAGGCCGATCCAGCGCTCCATATTTTTTTTAACTATGCGCGGGATGTTTTGTTCCACATAGTCCTTGAAATCAGTCCCCCGAAAAGCTTCTATATTATCACACACCTCTTCTGAGAGCTTGTCTTGAAAGAACGAAAGCGATTTATCTGCTATTTCATAAATACTTTCCTTTCCACGTTCTGTGTAATCCCGTATATTGTGCTTTTTATGCTCTCGTTCCGCAAGCATGGCATCCAGCTTGTCGCAGTACTGCTGCAGTGTATCGGCATCAACCTGCTTCATTAATTTGCTGCTGTCCATGTCACGCATCAGCCTGTCGATGAGAAAATACAGACGTTTTCGATGGGCATTGACTTTTGTTTGCTCCATATGCCCTTCGGTCAAGAGTTCCTGCAATCGCTCCTGGACTCTTGGCAGCCCTGATATAGCCATTAGTTGAGCGTCATCATTTTGTGATGCTTCCAGTGCCTGCTTTGCCGAAAAGGGAAAGATATCAATGTGATCCAAGAGTGCGTTAGGTTTTCCCACGCAAAATGCATTGGACAATCGCTCATGAAGTTCATCCAACAGATCTTCGTCCTCTTCCTCATCCACACAGTCATATTTATTGACAAGGAACATGATGTCTGTTATGCCCAAAGGCACAAGCTGCTGTTCGATGAAATCTTTTTCGGACTTTTTCAATGGTGAGTTGGCATCCAGCAGGAAAATAACCGTATTGGCACATGGCAGAAACTGATATGTGACATCACTGCGTTGTTGATTCAGATCCGAAACGCCCGGTGTGTCAACCAATACCACTCGGTTTTTCAATATATTGATCGGGTAGCCAATTTTAATATAACGAATGGATGCCAAATCGGATTGAGCCGCTGTCTGCGCTGAAAATTTTTGCAAATAATCTCGTGACAGTTCCCCTGCCTCTTCTGTCCCATTCGAATATACCACGCTAAGACGAGGCTGATCGTCATACATAAGCGCACTAATAACAGCGGTTTCGGGTAATATGTCCATCGGCAGAAGCGGCTCACCCAAGAGCGCGTTGACAAAGGTTGACTTTCCACGTTTGAATTCTCCCAGAACGACCACTGTGTAAAAATCACGATTGATATCTGACATGAGCGAATGAACCTCATGCAGAATCTGCGCCCTGTTTTTTACATAGTCACGCTCGATCAAAAGATTTGCAATATCACACAACTGTTGCTTTCCTGCTGTGATTTCCATGAGCCGTTCACCTCGTCAAAATAGTCTGCATATGGCGGCACACACCGCCAACATACTCCTGCTGCTGCCTCAGTTTTTCAAGCTGCTGTTTGGCATCAGCCTCTTGGGACTGTTTCATGGCAATAACAGAATTCAGCTGAGCGCGCATATCCTCAACTCTTCCGTTAGCAGAAGCCTCTATCGAATCAAGAAAAGATTTCACTTGTTTCTCATATGAATCCACCAATTTTCCTTGAATCATCTCATAATTTTTGTCACACTGCTTGCGCAGCTCACGTTTGACTTTTTCACTGGGATCTTCGCGCTTGCCGAATATACCACTTTTAGATAAAAAGCCAAGTGCTCCATAGAATAGAACCCCCAGCGGAGCCGCTCCGACAATCAGTCCCAGTGCCGCTATGCCAAGTGATATATTGCCAAAAGTATCTGAGCCGTTCTCACCGGAGGGTACATCAACATGGATGCTGATATTTTCCTGCACGATTTTAGCCGGCAGATTAAACCCGCTCTGATAGCCTAAATCAACATCCTTCCATATCCGTGAGAGTGTATCTCTCATCTTGCGTTGTTCAGTGTCAAAACAGTTTTTTTGTACGGACTGCAGACAATCTATCAGTTTTTTTTGATTCTGTGTCATTTCACGACCAAGGCTCGTATTTAGTTCTTTTTCATTGATCTCGCCATGATATCTTTCGACCGTTCTAGCTATGATATTATACATATCATTTTTAGATTCGTTGCAAGCCGATTCTATATCACCATGCAACTGCTGCAGATTTCTCCTCATTCGTACGACGGCTCGCTCGACCTCTTGTTTTGCATGCAGGAATTTCGGCTCCAATTTAGCTGCTTGCTGACGAATATCATCGGCAGAGTGCTTTGCCATTTCCAAGCGAACATCAATATCCTTTTGTATTTTTCCGGCAGTTTGCACACCGTAGTTGATATACTTGGCAAGTTTGATACGCCCCTTCTCCTCTGACAGGAAGGTTCCGAGGGCATCTTCAAATTCAGGGAGACCTGTTTCCTCCAAAGTATCTGGCTTTTGTGCTACCACATTCGGTTTTAGCACCTCGCCATTTTCCAAACGGCGATACACGAGTGCCTGCTTGCTTGACAAAAGATGGATATGCAAACTGTCTCCAAGTTCAGGAGCAATCTTGTAGATGGCATCGCTCACAAACTTTATCACTCTTTGTTCTTCATCTTTGCTGTGAAGTTGGTCTTTGTAGCTGATGACGAAAAATATATCACGAATCTGGTTTCCCAAGATTCGTTCTCTCAAAAAATCTGATTCCGATTGCGACATTGCCTGCGTAGCAGATAACAGCATGATGATAGCATCTGCCTTGTTGATATAGCCGTAAGTGATTTCAATTCTACCTACATTCAAATCGTTCGTTCCCGGCGTATCAACAACCTCGACGTTTTCGCGACAGAAGCTCAAAGGATAGCCTACTTCGGCATAGCTGATCTTATCAAGTTCGTCCTGATCCTTTTTGGAGGCAAAAGAACGAATCTTATCCATCAGGCTCCCCTCTCGGGGCGCAGTTATCTTAAGGAAATCCTCTTCCGTAAGACCTTTTCTGCTGCCATCTTTGTAAAACAATGTATATGTCGGCGTATCTTCATAAACAATTTTACTTATAATCGCCGTGGTCGGCTTCTTGCTTGAAGGAAGTATACGACGCCCCAACATCGCATTGACAAAAGTGGACTTTCCTCGTGAAAACTCACCGACTACCACCAGTTCGAAATGTTCATCCGAGAGAGAGGACAGATATTTCGTCAAGTCGTGCATTAAATTGCTCAACGCCAACTCCTTTGATACCGTCCGCAACTTTTGCAAATCCAACGTAAGCTGTCGCTTCTTCTGGCTATACGCAGCTAAATCCATATGACCTGCCTCCACAGAAAATTCTACCATCGTCTATGGCCATTATAAAAATCAAAACACCGCTTTACTAACACAGCCTATAACGTCGTACATACTCTCGATTCATGGCCTTAAACCGTGAGTCAGCTTTGCTTTAATAATTCTCCTTACAGATTCGTTAATCCGTTCTTCGCTAATTTGTCCGTCCTGTAAGGCGTTGTAAATTCCCATATAGGCATCTTCGGCATGGGCGTGTTCGTGACAGACCAATACGATATCTGCTCCCGCCTGAACAGCTTTCAATCCGGCTTCACGGAATGTTAGATGATTGGCAACTGCCCCCATTTCCAGATCATCTGTAATGATAATCCCCTGATATCCCAAATCATATCTCAGAAGATCAGTTATGATGTAACGAGATAGGCTGGCAGGATTTTCTTCATCAAAGGCAGGATATTTGAGATGCCCCACCATTACCATGTAATCAAGGTCTTCCCCTTTGTCTGTGTCATTGATCATTTCTCTAAATGGCAGTATATCTGTTTTTCGTAGTTCTGACTCACTAGCTTCTATTGAAGAAATTTCTTCGTGAGAATCCACGATTCCTCTGCCTATCCCAGGAAAGTGTTTCAGGGTATAAATAAGCCCTGCAGAGCGGTAGCCATTCCCTACCGATTTAACGAATTTAAGGACTTCATATGGATCTGTACTATAGGAACGTCTTCCAGGCGCCCCCAAATCAGCAACAGGTGCAAAATTCACGTTAATCCCCAAGGACATCAAATCATCTGCTACGGAGGCAGCAAGACTTTCGGCAAACTCCGGGCTTTCCTGTCCCACAATCTCTGCCGCAGGTGGTGCAGGAATAAAGCTATCTCCCCGCACCACCAAGCCTCCTTCTTCATCAATGGCAATAAAGAGCGGCAATTTTTCGCCAGCTTCTGACTGAATATTCCGGACTAGATCTTTAGTCTGCTCGCCTGATTCTAAATTTCTGTCAAAGAGGATGATTCCTCCATAATGAAATTGTCTCAGAACATAACGGGAATCATCATCAAACACCGCCCCCGGCATACCTACTATAATCATCTGTCCGATCTTCTCTGTTACGGACATTCCGGAAAGAATCTCGTCTACTTGTTTGTCCACGGAAAACTGATCTACATCCTGCGGCGTCAAGGTCTCCGTCCCCTCTTTCGTCCCAACAGTTACTGCCTCATTTGCTTTCGTGACATATGGGGAACATCCCAGTACACCCAGCAAAAATACGCCCACGCCCAATAGCCCTACAATAACTTTATACTTCTCTCCCATAAAATCTCTCCATAATGCAAATAAACTTCTAAAGAAGATTTTTCATTTTACCGTCTCAGGTTAACAGACAAAATTTATATTCTTCATATCGTCTTGTTCTCCAATGCAGCAATACGCCACTGACCACCTTCCTTTACCACTATGGCAGTGCTGCGCCATTTTTGCATAGTAATTCCATTCGAAGTTCTGTCACGGCTAGTTAAAGTAAATGACAGTTCAACACGATCACTATCCGTTATACCATAATAAAAGTCCGATGCCTCACTTTCAACAGTATTATTGAATCCTCTAGCCCAGTTCTCATAGAGTCCCAGCTGATTCTGAAGATTATCGGTACATAAATTATATGCTCTGCGATACTCTTTTTTTGTTATATTTTCATGGAAATTCGCGACTACTCTCGCTGCTTCCTCTGCATCGCGCTTCCCCTTATCCCTAGATTCTCGTTCCACTTGTTCTCTAGCTTCTTTTGCCTTCCGTTCTTGTTCCACACGTTCCGCAATAAGTCTTTTCTCTTCGGCTTCTCGCTGAACGCGCTCCGTCTCCTCTATCGGGATTCTTACGCTGATATACTCTACCAACTGTGTACTTGGATCAACCGCAAAGCGTAATAAGCCATAGCGATCATCAAAGCCGTCAAATTGATATTCATACAGATCCAAGCCATCGAATTGGCTCACAAAAGTAGGGGTTCCATAGGTATCAACGACATCCTGATACGGCATCTTACTTCGAATCCCCTGCTTGGTTGCGACGGAATCATCCTTAGAAACCAAGGCCTCAATGCGTCTGTTTCTGAAAAACACTTCCATGTTTGGATAGATATATATATCAAAGCCCTCATATTGACGGTTGGAAATTTCTTTCCCAAGAATCTTACGCATTTCATCCGATGTATCTCCCAATTCCAACATGCCAAGAGACAGCTCACTTTTTAATTGACGCCCATACACCACCTTATAAACAGTGGGATCAGTTGATAAGTAATCATACGCAATATATGAACCTAATACCGAAAACATCACGCCAGATACTGTTGCCACTACTTTCACACGGTGATATGCCGGTGCCATAAACGCTCGGTACGACTTCTTCCCTCGCTCACCATCCTTTCGTCCTGCTTTACGCAACCAAAACCAAGCCCGAAGCCAACTTTTTTCACAGCCGATTCCTGACGCATAACGCTCTCCGAGTTCTGTAAATGCCGGAGCGTAACCGCCATCGGAAGATTTCTTATACCAATAAAAAACACCCTCTGCATCGGCGCTATTGCTCTGAACAGCTTGCGCGGTATCGTATTGCAGTTCCGGCGTCCCTTCCTCAAAATTTTTCTGCAGGAATCCATCTGCCTCCGCATGACCGCCGCCGGCAGCTTTTTTTACAGCGATATATGCATGATAAAGAGCCCTTAAAATCAAGGCATTATCATATTTTTTCTCTTGATAGATACGCCACAGGCATAGCCCTTTACGGTATGCCCCCTCCAAAGAACCTTGAGCTTCTGCACGTTCATACCAATTACCGGCTTCAAGCAGGCCCCGGTTGCCAAAAAATTCTTTCAAATCGCCATTCAGAGCGGCATTTCCTATAAGAATCTGGTCTTCAGCAGTCCCATGTTCAAAAAGTTTTTCCAGTTCCCTCTTGGCAGCATTCCTATCTGATTCTTTATAATTGGTATTATCGGAAATTTTCATTAATCGTATGAATGATTCCACACACTCCTTCTGAATGCCATGCCCATAAAAGAAACAAAGTGCTACGTTCAAGGCACCTTCTGCATCACCATAGTCGGCAGCACGGGTCAACCAGTAGAATTCTTGTGTAGCATCCATACCTTGACGGTATGATAGTGCCATAGGCATAAATTGACTCTTCAACCCCTGACGTGCTGCTTCAGCCTGCCATTTGAACGCCTCTCTTGCGTCTCGTACACAGCCGATGCCTTCTCTATAGCATTCAGATAATGCAGCCTGAGCCTCAGGGATGCCATACACCGCTGCCTCACGCAATCCGTTAAATTTGGCCTCGACATCATTACCGTAATCGATATGAAGATGGGCTTCCAAAAATCCCCATCCTGCGGCTTTACGATACCACTCCTGTGCCTTTCCTTTCCCATGCCCTTGGTCAATCAGCCTTGCATATCCGGCTGCAGCTTCCCCGTCTTCCTTCAATGCAGCTTTTTTATATTCGGTAAAAGCTTCACTATAACGTCCGGCAGCTTCCAAAGCCGCAGCATATGCCGTCTCTGCGTCCGTCTCTCCGTACCGTGCTGCTGCTTTGAAACATTCTAATGCCCTTTTATGATCTGTTGGTGCTAATAATCCATACTGATATAAGACACCCTCGAAATACTGACGCTCAGACTCCTGCCCTTCATCGTATACATACTCTTTCCACAAGCGAGCAGCTTCTGCCAAGGCCTGTTCGAACGGCTGTAGATTTGCTTTCTCATTGGCATACGTTTCGTAGTTGAATTCACGCAACGGCTCGATTTGCTCAAACCAGAATTGCAGTGTTGCGCCTCCATGACGAAGCAATGTTGTCGTTTCATGCACAAGTGTGTGCATACGGTACTCATCACAATGCGGCAAAACCTCATTTCGCATCAGGTCGAAAAATACGACAATGTTGCTTGCGTCTATTTCTGCCTGGTCGCCATTCACCTCGCCTTCCAGCGCCCTAAGTGCTGATATGCCATGTACAGAACGGACGTGACCTTGAACTTTTTGGCGAACATCATGCAAAATATCTTCCAGATCGTCTTCTTCCTCATCAATCAGATCAATCTGATTGACTAGCACGATTGGTTTCAACCGGGGGTCGAGTGATTCCAATAAATGAACTTCAGATGCCTTTGCCGGCTGCTGAACACTCATCAGCCACACAACCAGATCGGCATTCCCCATAAACCTTTTTGTTGTCTGCGCATGCCCGGAAGTTATTGCTCCAAACCCCGGACTGTCGATGATAGATACATCTTTCAATATAGAAAGATTCAATCGTTTTTCCACATAATCCATGTCTTCGTGCAAGCGACGCGCCTCATCGTCCGCATCAGTTTCTGCTGTCAGACGCATGAAGTTGTGCGGGTCATACTGCTCGATCCGACCATCCTTGAAATGAACGATAGTTTCATCACGATCGCCATAGCAGATCTTGGTAATGACAGCCGTGGTGGGAGTCGCGCCCCGAACTGTCACTTCTTGTCCAAGAATGGCATTGATGAACGTTGATTTGCCGGAGGAAAACTCCCCCATAACCATGATAAGCAGAGGCTCATCCGCCATAGCTACTAATTTTTTCCACTCATTCATGTGCCTCTTGAATTTTAGCTCATCACCAAGCGCAATGCCCATCTTTTTCAGCCCATCAATCGCTGCTCCTATCGTCAGTTTCGGCATTGATTCATTCTCCCTTATAAGCAAAGTATTGAAAAAATTAGTGCTACTTTATTTATGTTAGTATAACATGAATTCTATATTTTCTCTATAAAAATATGACTCCAGACTATCATTTCATCCATTTTATTACACAGCATTCTCAATTTCTCCTTGTAAATAACAACCGCCTCCTCCATTGACCACGAGGTCATCTAGTACAGTCCGCCCCACAAATCTTCATCAAATTCAATTTGCTCCTCATTGATAGCGTAGAAGGTATGTATCATTCCCTCCAATGTCTTTCTGTTCTCTCTTGCGGAAATTTGCCTGTCAAATCGCTCCAAATGCTTACACTCTCGTTTTCGTTCCATCCCGAAACACCACCGTCATTCCTTTATCCTCTCTCACGCTCATATCTGTAAAGTGCCAGACTTTTGCTTCATGATGGTCTCGGAATGAAAGATGATAAACTCTCTTTACTACACTCTATTTGGAACAAAATACATAATAGACGCATGACCAGAAAACTTAGGGAATCACTGATAAAATGAAGTCCGTCAGATTGGCGCAGATTTTTTCGTCCGAACGAGGAGGCAAACCGGACGCAAAGTGGTGCTCTGTGGAGGATTTGCCGACGAAGTGCGGACAAAAAAGATGTGCTAAGATGGCGGGCTGAATTTATCAGTGATTCCTTAGTAGCTAATTTATTTCCCTACATATGCCAAATGCCTCATCAAAGCAATATCAGAAAAGAAGCCCCATCGCTTTGCATCCGATAACGCTCTTGTGAGTCTTGTACAAGATCTTTATACGATTCGCCCTTGTTCATAATGATACCTTCTCTTTGCACATACTACTGTGGTCAACCATTTTTGTTACAAAACGGTTGACCACAAGAAATAATTTTAGTTTTGCTTTAATATTTTATCACGTTCTCAAATTTTATGCAATAGTGTCATACACTCATGTTCAGCGACGGAATTTTTCCAGCGGCTCTGCGTGGTCGGTCACAAACTCGACCGTGCCGATGTACTCGCCCACCGCATCGTACATTGCCTGATAGTGTACGCGAATCGGACGCTCGCGGATGTAGCGGTGCACGATCATCTGCGTGCGCTTCTTCGCCTTGAAGTCGGCGATCAGATTCCGCACCACGGGGATGATCTCGGGCGGATGACAGTTCATCACATCGCGCCCGAGTGCGGACAGCGGGCGCGTAAAGACCTGCCCCTCGTTCGTGAAGAAGCGGACGACATCGTCCTTGTCGATAAACGTGATATCCACGGGCAGCAACTGAAGGATCGTCGTCAGCTGCTCCATTGACAGCTCGCCCGTCGGGAACTGGAGCTTCCCCCCCACCTGAGACTGTGCGAGACGCGCCGCCTCCTGATCGAGCCACGGCTGCGCCTCTGCCCACGCGGGAATCGGAACGCCGAACGAGATACCCATGTCCGGCAGGTCATGATAGCAGCGATACCATTCCATCTGCGTGAAATAGCGCAGGCTGAGCGGAAAGAGAATCTTCTCCTCCTTGAAGATCATCTCTCGGATGCGCTGCATGAGTGCACGGATACGTGCCTCGTAGAGCGGCAGCGTCTCCGCGTCTGCCTTGAGTGCCTTGATAATCATCGCGAGCTCGCGCTTCATCTCATCGTCGATGCCCCACATGACCTGCGAGGGACCCGTGACACCGTAATCGTAGAGAATCGGCATCAACAGTTCTTCCTTCTTGATGTAGTGGGAGCGCACATCACCGAGCGCGAGAATGTGCTGGAGCATGACATCTGTACGCTTTGCGCCGTCCAGCTCGCCCTCAATCGTGTCGAGCAGCGCGTCGAGTGCCGCATTCTCCGCACGCAGGATGGAGAGCGGATGTGCCTCGGGCAGTGCATCAATGTCGTCGGGATTCACCGATGCCGCCTGTGCGTGAATCTCGTCGTGCGAGAGCGCACCCGCAGGAGCGTCCATCGCGCCGTGAAAGAGTGCGGAGTGCACATCGCAGAGACGCTGTACCTCCTTGATGGGCAGCCCCTCCTTGATGAGGGTCTGCTCTGCGTCCATAATCTCCTGTGCCTCGACGTGCCGGAACTCCTGCACGAAGTCCTTGCGGACGGACTCCAAGTCCTCGCCGCTCGACAGGCGCTCGATAAAGCCGCGTAAACGCCCCTGACGCGATGCGCCGTCCTCGCTGAGAACCGTATAGCCGCGCTCCTCGAATGCCGCAATCACCTTCGCGAGGTCGATGCCCTTCACCGCTGCGCCGCGCGGAATCGTCATGATGCGCCCCATCACGTTCAGCGCAACGGGATTTGTAATCTCCTTAAAGCCGATCCCCGCCATGATCTCCTTTACTTCGGGATTCTCCTCCACGAGCTCGGCAACCGTCTTTTTCAGATCCAGTATCTTCTCCATCGTCAAAACTCCTTTATATGTCAAATGCTCTTTGTCATCTCTGTGTGACGATTATAACGCAGGTCGGTGAAGAAAGGCTGTAACCTTTGGTACGGAAATGAATAAGGAGCGACATGAAGGAAAATACACCTTCATGCTGCTCCCTGTTGTGCCCCTTCCACCGCTTCGCGGTCCCCCTTCCCCGCAAGCGGGGCAGGCTTTTGGATTTACAATCTCTTAAACGTAAACTCCGTCCCGTCAAAGCCAAGCTCCACGGTATCGCCGCCGCGCACATCGCCCGCGATGATCTTCTTCGAGAGGGCGGTCTCGACCGTGTGCGTGAGTAGGCGACGGAGCGGACGCGCACCGAAATCGGGGTCGAATCCCTCATCGGCAAGTGCCGCAAGTGCCGCATCGTCCCATGTGAGCTCAATGTCAGCCTGCCGCTCGAGGCGTTTGCTGAGAGCCGCGAGCATAATCGCCGCGATGCGCTTCACATCGTCCTTTGTAAGAGCCTTGAACACGATTGTGTCATCCACGCGGTTCAGGAACTCGGGGCGGAAATACTCCCGCAGCAGGGCGCGCACCGCCGTCTCCGCCTCTGCGTAGTCCTTGCTCAGGATCTCATGCGAGCCGAGGTTGCTCGTCATGATGATGACGGTGTTCTTGAAGTTCACGACGCGCCCCTTGCCGTCCGTGAGCCGCCCGTCGTCGAGGATCTGAAGCAGTACGTTGAACACGTCGCGATGCGCCTTCTCGATCTCGTCGAGCAGGATGACGCTGTACGGGCGACGGCGCACCGCCTCCGTGAGCTGTCCGCCCTCATCATAGCCGACGTAGCCCGGAGGCGCGCCGATGAGACGCGAGACACTGTGCTTCTCCATATACTCGCTCATGTCGATGCGGATCATGCTCCGCTCGTCGTCAAAGAGGGACTCGGCGAGCGTCTTTGCAAGCTCGGTCTTGCCCACGCCCGTGGGGCCGAGGAAGATAAAGGAGCCAATCGGGCGGTTCGGATCCTTGATGCCCGCACGCGCGCGCAGGATCGCCTCGCTGACCGCCGTGACCGCCTCGTCCTGACCTACGACGCGCTCATGCAACACCTCCTCAAGGCGGAGCAGCTTCTCGCGTTCGCCCGTCATCATCTTCGTCACGGGGATGCCCGTCCAACGACTGACAACGCGCGCGATGTCCTCCTCGCCGACCTCCTCCTTGAGCATCCGCTCACCCTCGGATTTGGCGGCAATTGCCGCTTCCTCATCCGCGAGTTTCTTCTCAAGTTCCGGCATCTTGCCGTATTTCAGCTCTGAGGCGCGTGCGAGGTTCTGGGCACGCTCCGCCGCCTCCATCTCGCCGCGCAGTTCGTCCATCTCCTTCTTGATGGCGCGCACGCGCAGGATCGCCTGCGTCTCGCCTTCCCACTTCTCCTGGAGCTTCTGTTCCTCGGTGTGAAGTTCTTCCTTCTCGGCAACAAGAGCGGCGAGTTTTTCCTTCGATGCCTCGTCCGTCTCCTTTTTCAGAGCCTCCTCCTCGATGTCGAGTTGGAGGATCTTGCGCCGAATCTCGTCAAGCGGTGCGGGCATGGACTCGATCTCCGTGCGCAGCTTTGCCGCGGCCTCATCGACGAGGTCGATTGCCTTATCCGGCAGGAAGCGGTCGGAGATGTAGCGATCCGAGAGCGTTGCCGCCGCGACAAGAGCCGCGTCGCGGATGCGGACGCCGTGATGCACCTCGTAGCGATCCTTGAGTCCGCGCAGAATCGAAATCGTGTCCTCCACGCTCGGCTCGCCGACCATGACGGGCTGGAAGCGGCGCTCGAGCGCCGTGTCCTTCTCGATGTACTTGCGGTACTCGTTCAGTGTCGTTGCACCGATGCAGCGCAGCTCGCCACGCGCAAGGAGCGGCTTCAGCAGGTTGCCCGCATCCATCGCGCCCTCGGCGGCACCCGCGCCGACGACGGTGTGCACCTCGTCGATGAAGAGGAGAATCTGCCCCTCAGACTTTGCAATCTCGTTGAGTACCGCCTTGAGGCGTTCCTCGAATTCGCCGCGGAATTTCGCGCCCGCGACGAGCGCGCCCATGTCGAGCGAGTAGAGCGTCTTGTTCTTCAGCGACTCGGGCACATCCCCCGCCACGATACGGCGGGCAAGCCCCTCGACAATCGCCGTCTTGCCGACGCCCGGCTCACCGATGAGCACCGGGTTGTTCTTCGTACGGCGCGAGAGAATCTCGATCGAGCGGCGGATCTCCTCGTCGCGTCCGATCACGGGGTCGAGCTTGTTCGCACGTGCCGCCGCCGTCAGATCACGCCCGTATTTTTCGAGCGACTGATAACCCTCCTCGGGGTTGTCACTCGTGACGTTCTGCTTGCGATGTTTCTGGATCGCATCCTGCACGGCGCTCTTTGTCAGGCCGAACTCGCGCGCGATGCGCTGTACCTCGTCGCTCCCGTCCGTGACGAGCGCGAGCAGGAGATGCTCCGTCGACACGTATTCATCCTTCATCGACTTCGCCAGTTCCTCGGCGCGCCCGAGCACGCGCACCATATCCATCCCCATACCGAGGCGGTTCGTGCCACGCACACTCGGGATGGTCGCAAGCTCCTTCTCAAGCCGTGCCTTGAACATCGGCAGGTCGACATTGCAGACCTCGAAGATCGTCGCAAGCAGCCCCTCCGGCTCCTTCGCTAGTGCGAGCAGCACATGTGCCGACGTGATTTCCTGATGATAGCGCATTGCAGCAATCTGCTGTGCCGATTGGAGCGCGGCAAGCGTCCGCGCTGTGTATTTATCCTGTTCCATATCCATGTCCTCCACAGTTCATTTCATGTTTATGTGCCCATTATAACAGATAAAGTCAAAAAGTCAAATAAAACTTTTGATTTTTTGACTTTTATTTTTTAAGCCTTGTACGCCATAACCTTGCACGCAAAAAAATTGGCTTTATTGCCGCTTTTGTGTAGCGGCATCGACGGCAGACATATCGCACATCTTCTTTTCCCACATTGAAGAAGGTTCGACCTTCATCTACACAAAAAGGGAACTGCCGCACGCTCTCGATGTGTCGCAGTTCCCTTTCATTTTTGAAAAAATACAAGGCATATAGAAAGAATATATGTCTTACAGCAGGCTGTGCATCCGCCCAAGCTCGCGCACTTTATCAAGGGAGAGCTCCGAAATCTTGGCAATCATCTCAAGCGGCATCTTTTCCCTGAGCATTCCGAGAATCATCGCCGATTTTCCTTCCTCACGTCCCTGCTCAAGACCTTCCTCACGCCCCTGCTCAAGCCCCTCCTCGAATTTTGCCTCTTCAAAGAGTTCTTGGTTCCATTCAAAATCCACCATGTCGATGACCTCCCTTTCATGCTGCTCCAAAAACAGCCTCATAATCTCATGTTCTTTGCAATAGCGTATAGCGCTGCGAATCGCTTCCACACGCGGTATCCCTGCCGCAATGTTCCGTTTGACCGCATTAATAAAGAAGCTATAGTCATGCAGTGCACGGCTTTGTATAAGGAGTTGTTTTTGCTCCCCATAGACGACGTTGTGAATGCTGACTTTAAGCTCCAAGTTCAGATCCATGCCATCCGCACAAAATGCATCAGAGAGCCTCATGACCGACTCCTCCGGCAACACCTTCACACCCGTATAGAATACATGAAACTCCGGCACGGGAAGCATGACCTTCCTGTTTTGATAGAGCAACTTTGCATCAATCTTCCTGCGAAACTGTTCACAGACATAGTAAAGGCAGCGCAGGGGCATATTCTCGTTCGGGGTACTCTGATGCTCCATAAAAACAAGATGCCGCCCCGCAAGTATAAATGAAATATCGTTTTTCAGCTGTGACAGGAACGTCCCATCCAGTGTAACGATTTCCATCTGTTCTTCCGATGTGTACGTTCGCCCGTGCAGTGCGCCCGCCAGCTCCCGCAGACGCATCGTGTCGCTGAAATACAGGCGAAACACCGTATCCTGATATTGTCGCGCTTTATGCCCTTCGATCATCATGTTCCTCACAGTGCAGTAAAACTTTATGATTTGTTTTTATTATAGCATAAAAACAACCCTAACCAAAAGAAGCCCTGCCGAAATTTCGACAGAGCCTCTTACACTCAGATCATATTCTTTTTATAGCACTCGTAGAGGCTCTTGAGCTCCTCCATCTTTGCGTACATCTCGAGCTGCAGGGCGGACGCCGTCGGGTAGTCGCCCTCATTCAGCGCCTTGATGAGCAACGTGAAAAGCGCCTTGTCATCGATCGTATCCTTCGCGAGGTAGATGCGCAGATCGTGGATCTTGTTCCACATGTAGGCATCCTGATCTGTGACGAAATCGCTCTTGATCTCCGTCATACGGCGGACGAGCTTGCGGTTCTCGGGGATGATGCGGCTGATGAGCTCAATCTTCCAGCGCAGGAGTGCGCCCGTACGGAACGACTCAATGATCTGCGGGCGGAGCGTGTTGCCCGCCGTGAGCACCGCCACCTTTTCGGGGTAGAGGTCAAAGCCGAGCATGTTCTCCCAAACCGTCGCGGGCGGCTTTCCAAAGCACGCGTCGCGCTCGTCCTCCGTATAGTACTCGAACACGTCCTCCTCGCTCCGATAGGCGCGGTCGCTCTCGAGGTAGAATCCCTTCTCCCCCGGCTGCTTCGACAGCTCTGCAAGAAGCTCCGCCGTCGTGCGTCCCGCCGTGTGTTTGATCCCGTCGAGAATCGCAAGGTAAGAGGCGGCAATGACGAGATAGGTGTTGGAATACGGATTCGTCGCGCGCAGCTCAAAGCGCGTCGCGATCGGATTCTTGAGGTCGCGGATGAGACTCACGAGCACCGTGCGGTTGCGCGAGGGGATCGCAGGCGAGGCGCCGAACGAGGTGACGATGCAGACGGGCGCCTCAAAGCCGGGCTTGAGGCGGTTGAACGCATCATTCGTTGCAGACACGAACGGGTTGATCGCCTCGTAGTTTTTGAGAAGCCCCATAAGCGCGCCGTAGCCGACCGCATTCATATAGTTCGCGTTCTGATCATCGGCGGCAAAGAGGCTGTGCCGCTTGCCGTCCTTCGTGATCGCCGCGAGGCTGAGATGCGTGTGCTCGCCGTTGCCCGCAAGCCCGATGAGCGGCTTCGCCTTGAAGTTGACCTCGAGCCCATAGAGGCGGAAGATCTCGCGGACAAATGTGCGGACGAAGAGCTCGTTGTCTGCCGCCTGCACGGCATGGTCATACTGCCAGTCGATCTCGATCTGCTCGCAGACGTGCGTCATGCGGCCACTCTCGTCGATCTGTGCCTTGAGCCCGCCGACCTCCTTGTGCCCCATCTCCATATGGAAGCCGTATTTGTCAAGCTGGATGATGCAGTCCTCGAGCGCCGTACGCACAGCGCCGTGCGTGCGCTCCCAATACTGCTCATTCATCACCTGCGAGGCGGACATCTCCTCGATGGACGCATTGTCGTCGAGCGGCGTCTTGACCCAGAACTCAAGCTCTGTCGCCGATGTAAACGCAATGTCCACAATGTCCGCTCCGTTCAGGCTCGGCGCACCGGAGATCTTGGGATGCGCATGGAAAAAGTCGAGCAGTTCCTGCTTGACATAGGCAAGCGTATCCACGAGTACCGCGCGCGAGTCGACGCGCTTTTCCTCGTGAATGATAAAGGACGGAATGCGCAGCGTCCCGATGGGCAGTCCCGTTTCCTCATCCGCGCTCTCGGGATCGTAGTCCACGAACCAGTTGACTGCAGGATCAATCGGAAGATCCACCTTCGCGTTATTGATCGTCGCAATCTTCGGCAGGACGACGGAGGAGCCGTCCGTCTGCACGGCGGTTCCATTGTAAAATTTCTCGATGTCCTCAATGAAAATCCGCACGGGGATCTTCTCATCGGTATCGTTGCCCGCCATATCGATGCCAACGAGCGAGACGAAGCGCACCTCGGGATGTGCCTTGAGCTGACGAATGACCTCCTCGCGCGGCGTATTGGCAGGAATTTTATAGAGAAGCTCGTTCATTTTGCGTACCATCCTTTTCCTGAAAGAAAGTCGAACAGATACCTGTCCGCACGGCAAAAGCATACGCGCTCATCTTACCATTTTTCAGAGGGGCTTGTAAAGCTATTGAGAAGAAGTATTCATGCGCCCTATCTTGTCTGCATTGACGGCGATACCCTAAAAAAGGCTGTTGCACAAAGGCTTTTTGTCTTCATGCAACAGCCCATTTTTCATAGAACAGGATCAGGTCTTATAGTGATTGATATCCGCCGAGAACGCCGTGGTAACTTCCTTGAACTGCTTGATTTTTTCCATCATGTCCTGCAGCTTTAGGTTATGCGTGTGCATGGCGGCGTTGACTTCCTCAGTTGAGGCGGAGTTTTGCTCTGCCATAGAGGCGATATGCTCGACCTTGCTGAGAACATCTTCCATGTTCGTCATCTCATTTTTGAGCTGCTCAATGATGCCCGAAATACTTCCCGACACACCGCGAATGTTGTCGATGTACTGATTGTTTCCCTCGACAACGTGAACGAGCTGACTGCTCTCACGCTCCAAGACCTCATATTCCTCGTTGACCGAACCGACGACCTCGTTGATGATACGCGTGACCGCCATGACATCGCTCGTGATGACCTCAGCGTGTCCCTGCGACTGCTCGGCAAGCTTTCGGACTTCCTCGGCGACGACGCTGAACCCGCGTCCCTGCTCACCTGCTCTGGCTGCTTCAATCGCAGCATTGAGGGCGAGCAGGTTTGTTTGCCCTGCGATATCCGTTACCAGCCCCGTGATCGCCATGATCTTCTCCGTCGCCTCTCTAAGAGACTCGACCTCTTCCTTCACAGCAGTGAATTTTTCCATGCTGTGATTAAGGTTCGTACTGGATGTCCGCACCTTACCGAAGCCTTCGTGAATGCTGTTGACGGCGTAGTTCAGTGCATCGTTATTCTTGACCTGCTCATTGACGACCGATTGCAGTGCTTTCATATTAGCGTTGAGGAAATCTGCCACGGATATGGTATTCTCCGCCCCCGTCGTAGCACTGTCCGCAACCTCGTTGATCACGTCTGCGATATCCCCCGAGGCCCCCCCCATATTCTCTGCCAATCCGTCAAAATCGCTGCCATAGCGCCGCAGCTCGTCCACGATCCCCTTGAAGCCCGTAAAGTCCGCCTGCGTCTGCTTGCGATACTTGATCAGCTTGTCACTCACCCGCTCGAATACGTCGCCGGAGCGAAGCGTCAGCGCGTCAAAATATTTGTTTTCGACCAGCTGATCGATTTCCTTTTCGATTGCTCCGAGCGGACGCAGCAGAATCCCTGCGCCGAGCGCGGCAACCAGAGCAGAGCACACGGGAATGACGAATGTCTTCCACGAAACATCGCCGAGACTGAGCAGCACGGATAAAATCAGCGTCCCCGCAAACGTCAGCAGACCAATGCCGCCCGCCGGCGATCCGGTAAAGGCAAAGAGTTTATTGATGCCAAATGTTTTCTCTCGGAAGATCGGTTTTTCAAAGGTAAGCTTCAGCTTCATATGGGTGGCCGTCTGTTCCAGAACTTCAACCCCGAGCTTTTCCTTAAAATACTCTGCCGAACCTTTGATCAGCCCGCGAAAATAGTCCAGAAGCCCCCGATTCGAATCGTAGGTAAATATCGCCTCGTATTCCGAAATCGGCGTCATAATGAGCTGAGGCGGCTTTGCGCCCGCAATCTTTTTTACGATCTCTACATGAATATCGTAGGTTGATGCCAAGAATGTATATAGGTTTTTATTTGCGAAAAACGAAGGGTACACGCGTGCAAAGGACTTAATGTTATCGCGTCCCATTTCATACCAAATATCCCTGACAGACAGACCATTCGCCTTGCTGAGCGTATCCATCAGGCGTTTGATCGTGCCGTCATCGACGTCCTCAAGCGGCAGAAAGAGCCGATCCGGCTCCCACCCCATCTCCCGCATAACCCCGTCAACCACATCACTGCCCCATAGCTCACGCGATGTACTAATCCATGTAGCGACTACAGTACCTTTCATACAACAGAGCCCTCCCGAACTCATCATTTAGAATCTCTCTCATTCTACATTATAGGACATTTGTAGGAAAAAGAAAAGCAAGTCCACAACTTTTTCTATCAAATCGAAATCTTATGTTCGATTCCATGCACACAGCCGCCGTTCTGTCCAGTCGAGCAGGGCAAAGAGCAGTAGCCCCATTGTGCTGAGAACAACGATGCCCGCATACATATCGAGGTAGTTCACACGCAGCCATGCGTCCATGATGTAATATCCGATGCCGTACTGCGTCCCGAACGTCTCCGTGAAAAAGAGGACGGAAATCGCCGTCGCCATCGCCACGCGCACCGCCGTGATGAACTTCGGCAGTGAGGCGGGCACGATGATGTGCCGTACGATCTGCACGAACGATGCGCCGAGGACGCGCAGCGGCGCATAGGTCTCGGCTGGAATCGCCGCCACGGCATCACGCACGGCAACGACAACCTGAAAGACGATGATGAGAAAGACGAGCAGCAGTTTGCTCGTCTCCCCCACGCCGAAGAGCAGCATGACCACGGGCAGGAGCGCGATCTTCGGCACGGGATAACTCAGATATAGGAGCGGCGCAAGCAGGCGGTTCACGCGCGGGAAGTATCCCATCAGAACGCCGACGGGATAGCCAACGGCAACGGCAGCAACGAGACCGAACACAATGCGCATCAGGCTGTAGCCCGCATGAACGGCAATCACATCTGTAAATTTCTGCACGAGCCGCAGGAGCACTTGCTCCGGTGGCGGGATCACGGGCATCGCGAGAAGATGTGCAACAACCGCCCAAAGAGCAAGCGAGAAGATGATGCCAAGCGCAAACATCCGCAGCGAAATCTTTGCCATCACACGCCTCCCGCGATCTTTGCGCGCAGCTCCTGCCCCATCGCAAAGAACTCCTGAGAGGAGCGGTGCGCGAGGTCGCCCGCATACGGATTGTCCATGATCTCTGCGACGTGCCCCGGCGTCCCCCGCATGACGGCAATCCGCCCTGCGAGCGTCAGTGCCTCCTCCACATAATGCGTTACGAGCAGGGTCGTCACAGCTTGCTTTTTCCACAGCGAGAGGAATACCTCCTGCATCGACTCGCGCGTAATTGCGTCGAGCGCGGAGAACGGCTCATCCATCAGCAGGAGATCGGGGGCGAGCAGAAAGACGCGCGCAAGCCCGACGCGCTGTTGCTGTCCGCCCGAGAGCTCACGCGGATAGCGCTCCAAGAGGTCGGAGAGTCCAAGCTCTGCGACGAGTTCATCAAATGCCGACACCCGCTCGGTGCTCCACTCCCCCTTGATCTGTGCGCCGAGCAGGATATTCTCGCGCACCGTCTTCCATGCGAGCAGACCGTAGTTCTGCGGCAGGAAGCCGATGCGCAGCGTGCGCGGGTCGATGGGCACGCCATCACTCGTGATTGTGCCCGCTGTCGGACGCACAAGCCCCGCCCCCACGCGCAGGAGCGTAGACTTGCCGCAGCCGGACGCACCGATGAGTGCGAGCACCGTCCCCCGCTCCACGCAGAGACTCGTGTCCGCTATCGCGTGCACAACATCCGCCCCCGTCCCGTAGTCCACGGATACTCCTGTAAAGCACAGCAAGTGACCCTCTCCCTCCGAAATTTTCCATACGAAAGTCTACATTTCGACATCCACGCGCCCACGAGGGGCGCGACCGCAAACGAGGTTACGATATCCCCCTTTGCCACGCCCCTCCTGCGGCAGGTCCTCGCATCTATATTTTTTGCTTGGTTTTTCTGTTTGCTTTACCTTCGCACCACATATCACGCATACATTTTTATTCTCTCAACTCATGCGCATACAGCTTACCCCTTCAGGCAAATTCTCTGTATCCACATGGACTTCATAATCTTGATAGCTCCGTGCGGGAGTCTCTTTCCTTTTCTTACTGACATGAACACGATCAAACAACCGATAGGCAGGTGCATTTCCGAGTTCGCTTTCATGGCGGAAAACAATCAATTCACGCGTTGCCATATTGCCACGTGCTGCCGAATGATCCAGTTCGAACATAGACAAGATTGCCCGCCACAAGAGTTCCAGATCTTCCTCCGAAAATCCGGTAACCTTACGTGCAAGATTTGCCGAGACATAGCCCTCTACCTTGTAGAGGGCATAGGGAACAATGAACTTGCGTCCCATCGTGGTTTTCTGTGCCTGTGCGGCCTGTACCGTTGTGATCGCTGTTCGGGTAATAGTGATTTCCTGCGGCAGAATAGGATCAATGCTGCGCGCAAACCCAAGCTGCACTGGTCCGCGTACCTGACCGCAATTCAACGCCCCCTGTACAAACGTCGTCATAACGGCGCCAAAGGTACGAATGTCGAAGAAATTACTGCACATGAAATCACGAATTTTCTTGTCGATTTCCGGATTATCCTTTTTGATTTTCTTGATGTCCTCAATCCCAAAATGAGCACAGGCCTCTTGATCGTGATGGGCAAGCGGAACATCATCCTTGATATAGATGCGATAGCCGGGCACCCCCTCTTTTATCGCTTCGATATAGTTGCGAATCTTACGCTTGAGACAAACGTCCGTGACGAGCCCATGCCCTGTTTCCTGATCGACACGCGGCATATTCCCTGCATCGGGGTCACCATTGGGATTCCCATTCTCTACGTCAAACAGAATGACAAAATCATAGCGATTCTTAATTGCTTCGGACATTTTATTCTGCCTCCTTCTTCTGATACCATTGCTGCTGCTGATGATAATATCCCAGAATGAATATGCCTTGCTCCTCGAGCGGTAAGTGTCGCGGAATGCTTCCTGCCTCCAGTTTTCCAAGAGTCTCAGCCAAGAATTTCTCGACACGAACCCTATCCGCAGCTTTTTCCAGCTTCTTGATATGATGAAGTGAAAGTTTCTGCAAAAGCGGGAATACATAGGCGGGCGTTGCACAAGCAGAATTGAAGAACCGATCCCGAATGGTCTCCTTGATTTCCGGAAGTGCCATCTTCTGTGCCTGCTCTAAAACGGCGAACCAGCGCCCCAGCAAATAAGCGGTTTCTGTTTCGTTTTCATCAAGTGCCACAGTAATTCTCCTTTCTCTATTGCGCAGCAGATATGCCTTCAAAAAACCGGCACGCCTCGGATTTATTTTTTCCGCCCCTTGCTGTGCACGAATCCGGATCATAATATTTTGAAATACAGACACGGGATACGGCATACCGGTCAATACAGCTCGCATCATCGCCCCCGCCATGACAGGAGCTGCCATCAGTTTCTTGGCATTCGGATTTACCGTCTCCAAAAGCAGCTTCCCTAGAGGAACATTCCTGCTTTTCACCCAAGAGGGACGAATGATATCCATCTGCTCTCTATATAAGGCGAGATTTTTCAGAAACACGCCAAAGGAATCCTGCAGGAAGAAACGAATAGAAACCCGCGCTGCATTTGGCGCCAGCCCCAAAATATAAAAAGGGTTCTCATAAGGAATGGAGACACCGTCATAGTCGATATCCCCTCCGTCCCGTATATCTGTTAAGATTTTATCCAGCAAATCATCCGTCATCTCATTGTTATCACCGAGCGCGCCTGCAAATACATTTTGAGCGGCTTCACTCTTCTCTGCGGCCCAGTAGACAACAGTAGTGTCACCAATGAGCTTCTTATGTGCATCGTCTGCAAGCAGTGCATTAAGTGCAGTACCATAAGCGAATGCTGCATGTTTTGAGACAGGAGCATTGCCCCCCTGCTGGCCATCATGCCCATAGGATTAATAGGCATTCTCGTTAAACGAGACCAACATGGCTCCCGTTGGCTGTGCTCCGCTCACCCCCTTGAGTGCCGGATGCTTAATAGCGATTGGTTCTATTGTTCCAGTCACGAGACAGCGTCCGCGTTTCTCTTCTGCGCGATTCTGACGATAGCGTTCCCATGCTGACGCAATCTCAGGCGCTTCATGGACATACTGCCCCGCATAGCGAAACACAAGATTTGCACCTGCAAGAATCTCATCGGCATAGGGAGCAATTTCCGGATGTTTGCAAACGGCATTCTTACCTATTTGCCAGTGATGAAAGAAATGAACTAGAGCCTGTGCCGTTTCTCCTGTAACGTCTGCTAGGATCTCCTCATGCAGTTTTGCCGCAGCCGTGAAGCAATCTGCCGACCGCTTAGGCTTTCCCTTTGTATCTGCTCCCAGAAAATAGGACGAATTATCACAGAGGAACAGCGGATATATCCCACTCGTACGCGTTTCCCCCACGGGCACAAGGAGTTCCTGCGGACGTAATATTTTTTTCTTTCCGCGTTCTACCTCCTGCATGAGAGAAACAACTTGAAGCAATTCCCCTTCTCTCCCAATGATAAGTGCAAAATGGACATTTCGCTTCTCCCAGCCCTCCTTCGGCAATCGATGTTCTTTGCATTCGTCTTCATATCTCTGTACGAGTGCCTTCAGCATCAACGATACACCTCGCAATCACGCAGGTCAAGCACGCCATCGACCATCTGTGCCTGAAAGAACATCGGTTGAAGATTCTCCGGATCACTGTAGTCAATGTCATAGAGCATCAAGCCCAGATCCTTCGTTTCACCCGGATATGCTGTCTCTATGGCCTCATCTTCGTATAGACGAAATTGTGCCGGAAACTCACGACATCCGAAATACGGCATGTGCCAGCACTGCCCTTTGCGCGCCCGCCTGGTAAACATCTCCCGAAACTTCCCCGGATTGTCTGATGGGTTCGCCTGCCCTGTCATCTCAAAGTGCGCCTCAATGACGTAGTGTGGGGCTTTCAACACAGTCGATGCACGCTGTTGAATATTCTCTCGGGCAGACAGGTATAGTTCCCCCTGTCCCTTGCCGGCAAAATTCACCACATTACTCGCGGAAATCTTCGCCTTGAGCTCGTTGCGCCGAATGTTGGCATACTGGATTTTGGATAGAACATATAAACGATCTATGACCCATTTTAGGCCATTATGCCAAAATAGAGCCTCAAGCACACCGCGTGCGGCACTTGGTGTGATGACAGGATATGAAAACCGCTCTACTTTGAGTTCCGGTCGCGTAAAGCAGGCAAAATCCCCCCACACCTCCAGTCGAACGCCATAAGACACATTCAACACCTCCTATTTTCTTATGTTTGCTTTATTAAATATAGTCGGAAAAAGGTTAGTCTGTCAAGAAAATTTGACAAGAGTATTTCCACATAATAAAATGTCATTGTCGCATAGATATAACTATGCGGGGATTGAAATTTATGGTTGCTCGTATTTATGTGTCCGGGGCGGGGAGATTGTATAATCTCCCCGTTCTTATTTTTCACACATCTTCCTTCAATCCTTGCTTCCTATCATAGACACTCATATCTTCCAGAACCGCAAATTCTTCATCCAACATTCGAATCTTCCCTTGCCTCACCAATCCATCCAACCTACTCGGTCGAAGGGAAACCATATAACGCGCTGCTTTTCGCATCAGGCTACGCGTTCGCTCTCCTCCTTCGAGTCGCTGCAGCAAGGCTTTCGCTTCATACGCCTCCGGAATAAGAACAGGAGTTGTCTGCTCCTCAATCAAGCGAAATTTTTCTGCAACTTCAGCAAAGGAAAGCTTCTTCGATATTTCCATAACCTTCTTTTGATCCAGACGCCTCTCTCCGCCCAGATCATAAAGCTCGTTGAAATACATGCGAATCGCCCTTGGATTCCCCAGATCTTCTCCATAGCTTCGCGCAACGATTCGGGTCGTGTCCGCAGGGAGGAAACTCTTTTTTGATACATCCTCGAGCGAAAACACATGCACAATACTCTCCTCCGCCGTCCGCTTATTCTCACGGTTACAGCGTCCTGCTGCCTGTATAATGCTGTCGAGTCCATTCATCTCGCGGTAGACACAGGGGAAGTCGAGGTCGACACCCGCCTCTACAAGACTGGTAGAGATCACGCGACAGGGCTTCCCTGCCCTCAGCCGTTCTCGAATCTCTTCCAAAACCTGCGCGCGATGCACTGGATAGAGATTTGTGGACAGTTGATACGTGCCCTCTTTTTCTTCCATTCGCTCAAAAACCTCTTGTGCCGTCCGTTTCAGATTAACGATACAGAGTACCTGCCCATGGGGTTCCAGTTCTGCAGCCAAATCCCCGATCATCATCCCCACGCGCATCCGAATCTTTGCCCGCTGAAAAAACGCAGCATTTTCCATCACATGAGGGCAAATCTCGATCGGCTGTATATCATCCGCAAAGATTTTTTCGAGCGGCGGCTGTGTCGCCGTGCACAGGACAGCGGTACAGGCATAGTGACGTACAAGATCCTGTACAACTTCCATACACGGGCGCAGAAATTCAATAGGAATCATCTGTGCTTCATCAAAGATGATGATGCTCTCTGCAATATTATGGAGTTTGCGGCACTTTGACGGCCGATTTGAAAAAAGTGATTCGAAGAACTGCACGTTTGTCGTGACAATGATCGGAGCGTCCCAGTTCTCTGCTGCGAGCCTCTTGCGGTTCATCTCATCAGTCGTATCGTCATAGTCCACATTCTGATGATGCTCGACAACGCAGTCGGAGTCCAACAGTTCGCGGAACACCTTCGCCGTCTGCTCAATGATGCTCGTATACGGTATTACATAAATGACACGCCTGCGCTTGTGAGCGGCATGCACAGCATAATGCAAGGCGAATGCGAGCGACGAGATTGTTTTCCCACCTCCTGTCGGGATGTTCATGCGGTATAATTGGCCTTTAGCACTCTTGCCTGCCGCAATCGACTCTTGGAGCAGTTGCATCCGTTTTCGATTGATGGGTTCATTCAGCCGCTCCTGCACCTCGACAGACTGCGGCGCAAAATATTTCTCTCGAAAGGCACTCTGCAATCGTTCAAGGAGCACCTCCATCGACGGAAAATCGCTGCGCTCGACGGTTCCGCCAGACATAAAATATTCCGTATCCAGAAAATCCCCGTCAACAAGACAGGAAAATAGCATGCGTGTATAAAGCATTGTCGAAAAAGGGATATGTGATACCTTGGAAAAAAGCGACGATGCCGGCAAAAGGGGGACTGCATTCTCTTCACGATAGGAATGATAGTCCGGCACCTCCTTTTTAAGCCGCCCTACAAGCGTGGACTCTGCTGCCGTATCCACTTTCGTGCCAAGGTCGGGAATCCCGCCATGATGCCCGGCAATACAGAGTGCCAATACAGGTGCCGCGCCGCCTAATTGTGCGATCTCCTTGGCACCTGCCGTCGAATGGTCAATTTTACCGTGCTTTTTCTTCTGTTCTTCCTCAGAGGCGCGGATGTAGTCTTGAAACTCGTTCGAATACTTTCCAATGTCGTGGTACGCTCCAACCAAACGTCCCATTGCTTCCTCTCCAAAGGCTGCAGCAAAGTCCCCGGAACGCACGGAGACATTTTCAAGATGTGCATGCAGCCCCTGTTTACGTCCGCTTATCTTATCTATATGCGCGAGATATTGCCGCTCTGATCTTTCGTATATTCCAGTGTTTTTCTCGCTCTGCCGCATAATCTTCACTCCATTTCCAGTCACATCTATCAGAAAAATTCGCCTATTCCAATTATATCAAAATAAAATTCTCTTTCAATCCATTTCCTCCTGTACCCTCCTCAATATGAGTTTAACTTACCGAAAATATATGGTATACTTCTTTATATTTCACTCAGTATACGCAGGAGGGACTCATTGTGCGGATCGTAATCGCGGGTGCGGGGAGGCTGGGCTACAGCATTGCGGCGCTGCTCTCGGAGGAGGGCATGGATGTCGTGGTGGTGGACGGCGAGGAGAGCCAGCTTGAGGCGGCAAAGACAACGCTCGATGTGCTGACGATCGAGGCGAATATCGCAAGCCCTCTCACGATGAACGACCCCGACATCAACAGCGCGGACATCCTCATCGCCGTGACCAACAGCGACGAGGTGAACATCGTCGCCTGCGTGCTTGCAAAGAAACACGGCATCGCGCATACGATCGCACGCATCCGCGACATGAGCTTCACCGTCGAGGCGGGGCGCTATCTCAAAGAGAATTTCGATATCGACCTCGTGCTCAACCCCGAGCTCATCACCGCAAGCGAAATCAATCGCACCCTCATGACCCCCGCCGCGCTCAACGTGGAGGACTTCGCGCAGGGCAAGGTGCGCCTCTTCGAGACGCGCATCCGCCGCCGCTCCGCCATCGCGCGCACGCCGCTGAAAAGTCTAAAGCTGCCGCAGGGTGTCCTCGCAGGGCTCATCTTCCGCGACCACCGCATGATTATCCCGCACGGCGACGATGTCTTCCTGCCCGGCGACAACGCCTACTTCATCGGACTGCCCGACCGTATCGAGGAGTTCAGCCAGAGCCTCGTGCCGAGCGACACACACAAACTGACCCGCGCCGCCATCATCGGTGCGGGACGCACGGGACGCGCACTTGCGCTTCTGCTCGAACGGCAGGGCGTACAGGTAAAGGTGATTGACCGAGACCGCGAGCGCTGTGAGATGCTCGCGGAGAAGCTGACAGCGGGGCTTGCGATCTGCGGCGACGGAACGGACATCGACCTCCTGACGGAGGAGGGCGTCGCGGAGGCGGATGTCATCGTCTGCCTCACAGAGGACGACAAGCTGAACCTCATGCTCGCCCTCCTCGCGCGCCACCTCTCGAACAATCGGATCAAGACGGTCGTGCGCGTCGACCGCAACGAATACATCGACCTCATGGAGAAGGTTGGCGTCAACATCGCCCTCTCGGCGCGTCTGCTCTCGGCGAGCGAGGTGCTTGCCTATGCGCGTGGCGGAGACGTGACACGCGTGACCCTGCTCGAGGGCGCACGTGCGGAGGCGCTTGAGGTGATCGTCAGCAGCGGCGCACCGATTGTGGGAAAGAAGCTGATGAACGCCAATCTCCCGCGCGAATGCCTTGTCTGCGCCTATGTGCGCAATGAGGAGGCGGCAATTCCGAACGGCATGACGGAGCTCCTGCCGGGCGACCGCGTGATCCTCTTCGTCCTCAAGAGCTTTGCGAAAAAGGCGCTCGCCTATTTTGGAGATGACTGATGCGTTTTGATCTGTTCTGGGTGCTCATGGGGCGCACGGCATATGTCTTTGCGCCGCTGTACCTCATCCCGTTTGCCTATGGCTTCGCCCACGGTGATTCACTGGCGGGTTCGTTTCTCGCGCTCGGCGTGCTCACCGCGATCCTCGGCATGGTGTTCGGCAATATGGGGCGCAGCCATATGCGCCAGCTCTCGGTGCAGGAGGGCACGCTCTTCCTGCTCGCCGTCTGGTTTCTGCTCGCCGTGCTCGGCATGCTGCCGTTCCATCTCGCGGGGCTGCATCTCTCACCTGCGGATACGTTCTTTGAGTGCATCTCCGCACTCACAACGACGGGCATGACCGCGCTCGGCGAATCACTCCCTCCCACACTCCTCCTCTGGCGTGCACTCATGAGCTGGTTCGGCGGGCTGCTCTTCGTCGTGATCCTCGTAACAGTGCTCCCCGTCGTCAGCGGGTGCTTCGGCGTGGACTTCTCCGTGCGGCAGGAGCGCCTGTTCAGCCCGCTGTGGAACCGTATGACGCGCCCCATGCGCGAGATGACGCTGCTCTACATCGCCATCACTGCCGTCGCAGTCGGCATCTATCTAATGGCGGGGGACGAAATTTTCCCTGCGCTCATCCTCGCCCTCTTTACCATCTCCTCGGGCGCAGGGCCAATGACGGGCGGGCTGCCCCCCACCCCCGCACTCATGCTGGGTGCGGGACTGGTCGCCCTGCTCTCGGCGCTGCCCCTCCTCACGCTCTGGCAGCTCCTGCACCGCAGATCGGGCGCGATGCTCACACGCCACATGGAGCTGCGCTCCTTCTTCCTGCTCTTTCTCGCGGCGGGAACAATACTCGTCATACCGCCCCTCCTCCACGGCACGCAGCCGTTCGCACAGGCACTCGGCTACAGCTTTTTCTACGCGATCTCCTTTCTCTCGACGAACGGACTCGTGCTGCAGGCGGAGATACCGCTTCACAGCGGCTCCACGCTGCTGCTCATCCTGCTCGCGGTCATCGGCGGCTGCATGGGCTCGGCGGCAGGGGGCTTTCGCATCTCGCGTCTCCTCGTACTCATCTCCCTCGCTTGGACAGAGCTGCTGCGGACCCTGCATCCGCGCATGGTATTCGCCGTGCGGCAGGGCGGCGAGGTCGTGCCCCTGCACTCTGCGGGGCGTATTCTCGTGCTCGCCTTCTTCTTTGCCGCCGTCTTCTCCGTCAGCAGTCTCCTCATCGCCCTCGCCGGGCTCAGTCCCATCGAGACGATCACGCTGACGGTCGCCTGTCTGACGACAACGGGCGGCGTCGCCTCGCTCGCGGATCTCGACACGGTTGCGGCTCTGCCCGTATGGACAAAGCTCGTCTGCACCCTGCTCATGATCCTCGGGCGCATCGAGATCTTTGCATTCTTCCTCCTCCTCGGCACACTCTTCGAGGACACGGGGCACAGGTGGTAGAAAGCTATGAATATCTACACAGTCAACTACATTCTCTCGCGCCTCTCGTTCGCAATGGCGGGCGCACTCGTGATTCCGCTCATCCTCGCCATTGCGGGCGCCGAGCCGAGCCGCGAGGCGTTCATGCTCTCCGTCCTCGTCAGCGCATTCGCGGGCGTGGGCTTTCGCCGCTACGGGCGGCGCGCCGAGGAACTGACGGCGCGCGAGGGCATTGCCATCACGGCATTCGGCTGGTTCACGGGAACATTCCTCGGTATGCTCCCCTATCTCCTCGGCAATTATCTTGGCTTTCTCGACGCGCTCTTTGAAAGTATCTCGGGCTTTACGGGGACGGGCGCGACCGTCTTCGCCTCACTCGGCGGTCTGCCGTACAGCGTCCTCTTCTGGCGCATGATGACGGCGTGGATCGGCGGTCTCGGCATCATCGTTATCTTCATTGCGCTCCTGCCGCAGTCCGGCGCGAGCACGATCTATATGTATAACGCCGAGGGCGCAGGACCGACGACGGATCGCGTCATGCCGCGCCTGCGTGACATGACGATGGCACTCTTCAAGATCTATCTCGTATTCACGGCGGTGACAACCGGTATCTTCATGCTCTGTGGCGTGGATTTTGCCGTTGCAATCACGCACGCAATGTCGACCATCGGGACGTGCGGCTTTTCGACATACGACGACAGCACAATGCACTTTCACAGTCTCGCATTCGAGCTGTGGACTGCCCTCTTCATGTTCCTCGCGGGCGGCAGCTTCTCGCTCTACTACCGTGCGTGGGTCAAAGGTCCGTCCGTCATCCTGCGCAACACGGAGTTCCGCACCTATCTCTCGATGATCCTCATTGCGATCCTGCTCATCGCCCTGAACCTCATCATCGAGATGGGCATGGACGGCGGAGCGGCGGCACGCGTCGCCATTTTTCAGGCGACATCGCTCTCGACGACGGGCTTTGTCTCGGCGGATTTCGAGACGTGGCCGACGTTCTCAAAGATGCTGCTGCTCCTCCTCATGCTCATCGGCGGCTGTGCCGGTTCAACTGCAAGCGGAATCAAGGTCGCGCGCATCATCCTCCTCGTGCGCAATGCACGCGCCGTCATCCTGCAAAAGCTCAATCCGCACCGTGTCGTGGACATCTCGCTCGGCGGCGCGCACGTCGACAGTGCGATGCTCCTGCGCGTCGGGACATTCTTCTTCCTCTATCTCGCAATCATCTTTGTGACGGCATTCCTCCTTACAATGGACGGACTGCTGCCGTTCGATGCGATTGCCGTCGCCGTCACGACGCTCGGCAATATCGGGCCCGCCTTCGGCATCGTGAGTGCGACATCGACCTATGCGCCGCTCTCGGATTTCGCAAAGAGCCTCCTCTGCCTCTCCATGCTCCTCGGCCGCCTCGAGATCTTCACACTGTTCATCCTCCTGCGCCCCTCGTTCTGGCGCAAGACAAAGCGGTGGTGAGATCGGCACACACAAAAACGGGACTGTTCCACGAGTCAAAACGACTTCGTGCAGCAATCCCGTTATTTTTTTCGTCTCATTTCCTCAAGCCGCGCGAGTGTATCGCGGTCAAGGCGTTCATGCACCTCGATGCGCCCGAGGGGCTGTGTATGTGCGCCGATATATTCCGCTTTCATCAGCTTTTTCGCCTTTTTTACAGAACGGCGCAGCTCCGGCGACGTGATGCGGTAGGCGCCCGCACCGAGGATGACGCTCTGCTCCGCGCCGTCCGAGGTGACGACGTGTACCTCGCGCCCCGCACGCACCGCCATGTAGGCAAGGCGCTCGATACAGCTGTCCGCCGTCTCGCCCGCCCCCGTGTAGATGACCCGCATACGGTCGGTGATCTGCAGCGCGTGCTCCTCGTCCTCGGTAAAGAATGCATCGAATACGACGGTCATCTCATAGTTCTCAAATGCGCCATACTCTGTGAGGATGTGTACGAGGACATCCCGTGCCTCGTCGAGGTTGCCGCGCAGGCGGATCAGCTCCGGCCACGCGTTGATGACGTTGTATCCGTCGACGAGGTAGTATTCGGACGCCCGCTGCCTAGCCATGCTGCGCCGCCTTCGCCGTGCGCTGACGCAATGCTTCGTACATCAGGATTGCGCCCGCAACCGAGGCGTTGAGCGAGTTGATCCTGCCGCACATCGGCAGACGCACGGTAAAGTCGCAGAGGTCGCGCGTGAGGCGGCTCATGCCGCGCCCCTCGCTGCCAATGACGAGTACGAGTGCGCCTGTGAGGTTCGCGCGGTCATAGGTCTCCTCCCCCGCCATATCCGCGCCCGCGATCCAAAAGCCCTGCTCCTTCAGCGCACGCATGGTCTGCGCGATGTTGCCGATACGCGCGACGGGGACGTACTCGAGCGCACCTGCCGAGACACGTGCGACGGTCTCGGTCAGCGGGACGCTGTGACGGCGCGGGAGAAGGATCCCGTGCACGCCCGCCGCATCCGCCGTGCGGAGCAGCGCCCCGAGGTTCTGCGGATCCTCGATGCCGTCGAGGAGGAGCAGCAGCGGATCCTCGCCGCGCTCCCGCGCCGCCGCGATGATCTCCTCGACAGCGACATAGGCGACGGGTGCAACGTAGGCGAGCGCGCCCTGATGACGCACCCCCTCGGGCACGACAGCATCCAGCTTGGAGCGATTCACGATGTCCAGCGTAATGCCGTACTCCCGTGCGAGATCGCGCAGCTCCCGCACACCGTTTCCATGCAGCCCGTCCGCGAGCAAAATGCGATTGATACCGCGCCCCGCCTTGATCGCCTCCGTGATGGCGTGGCGTCCTGCAAGAATGTGCGAGGGACGCTCATCCGTATGCTCCTCTGCGTGATGCTCTGTCCGTTTCATATGTGCTCCCTCACTCTCAGCCGCGCGGAATGAATCGTTCCAGCCACGGCTCCGCCGCGACGATCAAATCGCGCATGCGGAGCATCATCTCCTTGATCTCCCACTGTGCACCGGGGGTCAGGACGCGCTTTTCGTACACATCCATAAAGGAGCGCAGGTTGAGCGTCGTGACGAAATTCGTGCACGCCCCGCCCGGTAAGACGAAGCGCGCATCCTGCTTGGCCACACCAAGTGCAAGCAGATCGTCGTACGCCGTCTGGATCTCGCGCATGCACGCCATATAGCGCGCATATGTCTCCTCATTTGCAGCGATGGTTTCCGGAACGACGTGACCGAAGAGCCCGTCCGCCTGCTTTGCAGACTGCTCGGAGACATAGCGCTGACTCTGCACGCTCAGCGACACGCCGATGCGATGGCGGCTGTACTGCGCGAGCAGGGTGCGCGACACATCCTTGACCGCAAACGTCATGGAGCAGTGTTCCACGACCGAGAGATGCTTACTCGTCATAATGCGCTCGAGGAGACGCAGCATCTCCTCGTCCGTCTTTTCCTCGGCGAGCAGTTCGATCGGCGAATCCGCGCTGTAGCACGTCCGCGCCGCCGTCCAGCAGGTCTTGAGATAGTTCGGTGTCTTTGAGATCAGTTTAATTTCCATCATGTTGCTCCCGCTGAATATTCTCCATCATCTCTTTTGCGATGATCTGAAATGCCGCCTCAGCAATCTCCTCAAGCCGCGCCCGCTCGCCGCGAATGTAGAGGCTGCCGAGCAGCGCCTCAAAGCCCGTGCTCGTGTGATAGTCCGCCACGGACGCACTGCGCGGCGCGTGACTCTTCGTATTGCGCGCGCGACGGTAGATCGTCTGCTCCTCCTCCGTGAGCATCTCCGAAATACCGCGATAGGCGCGCGCCTGCCAGAGCGCCGAGACAATCTGCGCGCTGAACGCATGGAGTGCCTGCACCTGTGCCTGCTCATACGAGAGGAGGCGCATGCGCACGTAGAGGTGAAAATAGGCATCGCCCACATAGGCGAGGACGAGCGGATGCACGCTTGCGGCATCCACATCCTCATAGCGCGTGCGGATATTGCCCGCCTCATCGGGCAGGAACATCATGCGCACAAGCTGTTGAAACCGTTCAAACTTCACGCACTACGCTCTCTTCCAGCGCACGCCCGTCGGCGTATCCTCGAGCACGACACCCGCTTCCTTCAGTCCGTCGCGAATCTTGTCCGCAACCGCCCAATTCTTTGCCGCGCGCGCCTCTTGGCGAATGCCGATGATGAGCTCCATGAGGGCGTCCGCCAGTCCATCGTCCGCAGCCGCCTCCTCCTGCTCGAAGATGCCGATGATCTCCGCCATCGCATGATAGGCGTCCGCTGCCTTCTTGAAGTTCGCCGCATCAAACGCAGCGCCGCGCTCCACCTCCTGATGGTAGCGGTTAATCTCCTTCGCGAGGCCGAACATCTGACTGATGGCAAGCGCTGTATTAAAGTCGTCGTCCATCGCCGCATCGAAGTCGCGCAGGAATGTCTCCGCCTGTGCCGCAAGCTCCGCCGCCGTATCCGATGCGCCCTCGTGCTTCGCGAGGTCTGCAATCACGGCATTTGCGTTGCGCAGACGCTCGAGCGCCGTCTGCGCCTCACGCAGACGCTCGTCGCTGAAATCGAGCGGGCTGCGGTAATGCGTTTGCAGGATGAAGAAGCGGATGACCTCGCCCGGGAACTCCTTGAGGATGTCCTTCACCGTGAAGAAATTGTTCTTCGACTTCGACATCTTCTCGTTGTCGATCGTGATAAAGCCGTTGTGCAGCCAATATCGCGCAAATTTCTCGTCACCGTCAATGCACGGCTCTGCCTGTGCGATCTCGTTCTCGTGATGCGGGAAGATGAGGTCGTTGCCGCCGCCGTGGAAGTCAAACACCTCCCCGAGGTATTTCACGGACATCGCCGAGCACTCGATGTGCCAGCCGGGACGCCCCGCGCCCCACGGACTCTCCCACGATGGTTCGCCCGGCTTTGCCGCCTTCCAGAGGGCGAAGTCCATCGGGTGTTCCTTCGTCTCGTTGACCTCGACGCGCGCGCCCGCCTCCATATCGTCGAGGCTGCGCCCGCTGAGGCGACCGTAGTGTGCAAACGCCTCCACGCGGTAGTAGACATCGCCCGCCGCCGTCGCATACGCATAGCCGCGTGCGACGAGCGTCTCGATCATGCGGATGATGTCCTCCATCGTCTCGGAGACGCGCGGGAACACATCGGCACGGCGCACGTTCAGCGCGTCCATCGCCTTGAAATACGCAGCGATGTAGCGGTCAGAGATCTCCTTCCACGTCACACCCTCGCGGTTTGCGGCGTTGATGATCTTATCGTCCACATCCGTGAAATTCTGGATGTAGCGCACTGCATAGCCCTTGCGCGCCAGATAGCGGCGGATGACATCCCATGTGACAAAGGGACGCGCGTTCCCGATATGCGGATCGTTGTACGGCGTCACCCCGCAGCAGTAGATGCTGACCTCACCCGCACGCAACGGACGGAACTCTTCCTTTTTCCGCGTCATTGTATTGTAAACACTCAGCATGATAGTCCCCCTATGCTCGTTTTTCCAGTTCAGAGAGGCGCGCCTTCAGCGCCTCGATCTCCTGTCGCATCTGCTCGATCATCTCCGCCTCGGGATCGGGCAGCATATCGTGATCGAGGTCGACGTCCAGCTCGCTCACGAGCTCCTCCGCACTCTCCTCACATTCGAGGGCGAGTTCCCGTGCCCTGTGAAAGTCCGCCTCCGTACGTATGCGCTGCCCGTTCATCATAACGATCCGTCCCGGGATGCCGACCACGGTTGCGTGTGCGGGCACGGGCTTCAGTACAACAGAACCCGCGCCGATTTTTGCATGATCGCCGACCGTGAACGAGCCGAGTACCTTCGCGCCCGAGGCGACGACGACATTGTTGCCGAGCGTCGGGTGGCGCTTTCCCTTCTCCTTGCCCGTGCCGCCGAGCGTCACGCCCTGATACAGCGTGACATTCTTTCCAAGCTCCGCCGTCTCGCCAATGACGATGCCCGTGCCGTGATCGATGAAGAGCCCCTCGCCGATCGTCGCCCCCGGATGGATTTCGATGCCCGTCAGGAGACGACCGAGATTCGAGATCAGGCGCGGGAGGAGCACCCAGCCGCGTTTGTAGAGCGCGTGCGCGATGCGGTGCAGCCAGATGGCGTGCAGCCCGCCGTAACAGAGCAGCACCTCAATCGTGCTCCGCGCCGCAGGGTCGCGCTCAAAGACAACGCGGATATCACGCCTCAGCCTCGCGAACATAACAGCTTCCTCTCCCGAATGACAGACAATAAAAGAAATGCGCCCGCGCCTCTTCAGAGACGCCGACGCGCAGATCGCCTTTGATTTCTTCTTTATTTTAGCAAAAAAACACCCGCTTGACAAATTTTATCTGCGGGTGTTTCTTTTGCAAAGTCAAATACCTTCTTCGTTGCGCCCATGATGCGGCTGACCGTCGACAATCTGCATCGCACGCATGGTCTCGGTCAGTACCTCCACCTCATACTGGATCTCCATACCCTCGACGCGCTGCAGGACATCGCCCTTGTGTGTGGAGACGTAGCGCGGCGGGAGGTTGTTCAGCGCGATCATCATCATATCCGTACGGCAGCGCTCGCACATACAGATGTCGGGATACTGCGGGGCGAGGCGGTTGAGCATACGCGCAACGGCATCCTCCATATAGTTCTTAAATGGCAAATGTTGCATGACAGCGCTCCTTTCCGACGCGCATTTCAACCCAGACGGACGGTGTAGATCGTTCCCTTGTACGTCTTTGCCCCGAGGCTCTTTTCCGAAGCGACGGTGTATTCGATCGTATTCGGCGATTTCTTGCGGATGTAGACACCGACTGTATCGTCATCACTCACATCATCCGCGTCGATCATGCAGCGCACCATGCGCACCTCGGCGGCCTTCATATGCCCCTTGAGCGCACGCGGCTCCTGCGTGTAGTAGAGCTCGAACTCATCCTCATCCGCATAGGTGAAATACGTCCACACACCGTAGTCAATGCGCGCGTCGATGTCCACCTTGAAGCAGCCGCGCTCGTTGAGACTGCCGAGAAAGTATGGGAAGAGCAGTTCGTCGTGCTCGTCCACATTCTTGTTGATGATCTTGACATCCTTCCCGCCCTTGCGGCAGCGCAGAAGTCCGAATGCGACACCCGTCTTGCCCGTACGCAGACGGTCAAAGCCGTCGTGGAGGAGCTTTTTCTCCTTCTCCTCGTCCTCCATGCCAAGCGGGAGATAGAGGAGGAAGGGGGCGTCCTTGCTCTGTGTGGGCAGAGCCTTAGTGTTTGCCTCCGTTTTCTTGCCCGCCGCAGCCGTCTTGTCCGCAGGACGATCGGGCGTCATTTGATGCAGTGCATTGATCTGACGCGCAATGTACTCGTCGAAGAGCTTGCGCACCATCGGTGCCTTGCAGGAGTTGCCCGCGAGAAAGATGTGGATCTGGCGCACATCTCGACCCTTGAATGCCGTTGCCATCGCCTGAAAGAAATTCTCAACGCCGCGGCGGATGCGGTTCTCAAGTGTGCGCTCGAGCTTGCGCACGTCGATGTGCAGGCTGATCTCTGCGCGGTTCCCCGCATTCCCCGTCTTCTCGGATGAGAACAGCGTAATCTTCGTATCGAAGCTGTCCCCCGCCGCGAACTCCTCATAGCCCGCACGCCTCTCCCAGAAGGGACGCAGACGCTCGGCGAGGATCTTGTTGTTCAGATGCGAGGCCGCGTCGCGCGTCTCACGCACGAGCGCCTCTGCCCCCGCAAAGGTCTCGCTCTCGGGCGGCAATGCGAACGTAATCTTGTGCTGGCGCATCTCCGCGAGATTGTCCTTGAACACCTCGTAGGCGAGCAGCTCGAGGATGTTCTCGCCGCCGAGATACATATCGCTGCCAAAACCGAACTGCTCAATGACGAATTTGCGCCGCCCGTTCTCGGGCACATACTCCACGCCGAAATCAAAATCCGTCGTGCCGCCGCCGAAGTCGAATACGCCGTAGGCAACCTCCTCGCCCACGCGCTTCGGCTCGAGTCCGTATGCCTCGAGCGCGCTGATCGCGTATGCCGCAGGCTCGTTTGCGCCGTCGTAGACGCGGAAGCGGCGCATCATCTCGGCATCGTCCAGCAGCGCCTTCGGCAGGGTCTTTCTGAGACCGCGCTCGAAGCTCATGCGGATGTGCTCACGTACGCTCTTCTCATAGCCCACGGGGAAGGAGAGGATGTAGTCGAGATAGATGTTGCGGTGCATATTGTTGATGTAGAGACCGAGGTAGTAGGCATAGATCTCGATGGGGTCAAACCCGCCCGCATCGAGCGGCTGCGTCTCCGCATACGGCTTGACCTCCTGGATGTAGCCGCGCCTGTCCTTGAGGATCGGGGAGTTCGCCGTGTCGCGCGTCCAGCGCTTGAGCTCGCTGAATACGGAGTAGTAGACGGCGATGCCCTCCGTGGACTGCCGCTCAAAGATTGCATCCGCTGCCTGGTGGGACGCCGTCACCTGCGCCCACTCCGTAAAGGGACGCCCCTCGCGCGCGCGATAGAGCTGCTTGAACTTCTCAATGTCGATCAGCTCGATTGCCGTCGGGTTCTCATAGTCCTGAATCGTCGGCTCGTTCTCGTAGTCCCCCTTGCCGATGCGCAGGAGGCGCGCCTCGCGGTCACGGCAGACGACAACCGTGCTGCGCGTGCCGAAGTCAATGGCGCAGGTGCCGTTCATGATGACATCCATCTGCGGCGGACGTGCCACGAGGAAATCCGTCGGCGGCAGACGCAGGCAGACGCTGTCCTCGCGCCCCTCCTCCGTCAGTTCCTCGTAGAGATCCCAATGCCCGAGGCTCATATCCGTCAGGAGGCGCTCGGCATAGGGCTGAATATTTGCACGCACGTGATCGGCATAGAGGAGCTGCTTCTTAAACGGCTCGATGGAGAAGTCGAGCGCCACAGAGCCCGTATTGATCGCCGTTTCGGTCACGCTCTGGATATCGAAGGTGATGCCGAAGATCGTCTCCTTAAACCGCCCCGCCACAACATCCTCGGCAAAGCGGTCGTGATCGAAGAGGAGCTGATCCTCTTCGATGCGGATGTAGGAGCGGATCTTCGGATACTCCGCAACGAGGCGGCGCAGACGCTCCTCCTGCTCATGCGACACATCCTCTGCGTTGAATTCATCGGAAATCCACTTCAGGAAGCTCTGCGCGCCGCTCTTCTCCGTTGCAAGCGAGAACATGTACTTCTTGTTGACGATGGACGCCGTCTCGTCCTTCAGCTCTGCAATATCCCTGCCAATCTGCTGCCCGAAACGAAGCGAACTCTCGTAGAAAAACTGCCGGAACGCATTTTTTTTCAAATGTAAGCTGCGCATGAGCACCGGGCGCACCGATGCCTGCACCTCTTTTCGCGCCATTCATTCATCTCCTAACGAAAAAATAAAAATCTCCTTCCTGTAAATATTCTTCACAGTCCATCAAAATCCTTTTTCAGTTTTTCCTAATAAAAAAGTCCTGCAGAAATTCCACAGGACAGATTCACATATGGTGCGCTCGGCGGGAGTCGAACCCACGCTTTCAGCTCCGGAGGCTAACGTCCTATCCACTGGACTACGAGCGCAGTAAAGCACAAGTTGGATTATATCTCAAAACACGCTATTTGTCGAGCGATTTTTCATCGTCCTCCTGCGCCTCACCGGACTTTCCTTTCTCTGCATGCGATGCTGAAACGGGTGCAAAATGGCGGCGGATGAGACCGACCTCATCGCTGATAAAGAGCGCAATGGGCGATTCGCGGAGCATGACGAGTTCCAGGAGACGCGCCTGCTCGGCGGGATTCTGCTCCCGCATCGCCGCAGGATCAGCTGCAGCACGCGTCAGTGTGATCGTCTTCTGCTGAGCTGCGGCATAGTCGTTCGTCTTTGCCATGATGACGGCAAGCGGATCGTAGACGCGGTTCGAGAGTTCGATCGGCGGAGCGTTCTGCTCCATGCGCACGCGCAGCTCGACCATGTCGCGCTCGAGATCCACAAGGCGCGCATAGGTAATCTCGAGATCCGTCTCCCCCTCCTTCGCATCGGAGAGAATCTGATGAAAGCGCGTCCAGTTGCGGTCAAGTTCTGCAATCTGTTTCTGATATGCCCCCCACCACGGGGTAAAGATCTCCTGCTCCCGTGCAAGGGCGGCGCGTTCCTCGATTGTCAGCGGCTCCGGAGCACGCTCTGCGGTCTGTATGCGGAAGACGATGCCACCGAGCACGATGAGCAAGGTGACAAAGATCAGAAAGACCCGCCGCGGCAGATAGCGAAACAGAATGATGAGCAGCAGAACAACAAGGACTGCCAAGACATAGATCAGCATGAACTCCTCCAAAGAAAGACAATCAAGCACCTGCACGCTCCTGAAGTGCTGCACGATCAAGTATGTGGATGCAGCCCCTGGAGGTCTGTACCAGTCCCTCCTGACTGAACTCGCGCATGAGGCGGCTGACAACCTCCCGTGCCGTGCCGAGATACTGCGCTGTCTCCTCATGCGTCAGGCGGATTTCATCGCCCGCAGTACGCGCAGATTCCGCGAGCAGAAATTTAGCAAGCCGCCGCTCCGCCGAGGTGAAAAGCATCTGATGGAATTTCCACAGCATTTCGGACAGGCGCACAACGGCGTGCTCATAGGCATGCGCACGCACTTCGACATTTGCACAGAGAATTTCCCGCACGGTCTCCGTATCCGAGACAAAGAGCTCCGTATTCTTGGTCGCATCAATAGCGATGTCGTAAGAGATGGTTCCCAGAAAGGACGTACTTGCAAGAAGGGCAACATCTCCGTCACGCAGGAAGTAGAGCGTGAACTCACGACCTTCCTCAGAGAGGGTATAGACGCGCAGCGTACCGGATATGATGTGCAGCGTCCCCGCGCCGCCAAGCGAACCACGATGAACAGATGTCCCCTTCTTATAGCGGACAAAACGCGTATGCGCAGCCAACGTATCCCGCTGCTGCGGTGTAAGTGCGCTCCACAACGCAAATTGATCCATATACTCTCGAAAATTTCCGCTATCTGTACTATGCGCCTTCATCTCCGTCCCCCCTTCTCTCCCCCAGAATAGTTTCTATTGCTTGCGCAGATATTGCACGGCGGCAAGTCCCGCCTCAGCGCCCTCATAGACAGCCTTTGCAATCTGCAGCAGTCCGCCCGTACAGTCCCCCGCAGCATAGACGCCCGGCACATTCGTCTCCATATGCTTGCCCACAGCAATTTTCCCATCGCTGAGCACGACTCCGAGTTTGCGCGCCAGCTCCATGCTCCCCGCTGTGCCGATCGCCATAAAGATGCCATCCACATCCATGCCTGTCTCATCATCAAAGACGATGTGCTGCACGCGGCGCGCCCCTTCGATGCGGACAATCTTCTGCGTCTGCACGGCAATACCATCCGAAATCGCAACGGAGGGCTCCTCCCCGTTCGTCAGCAGGGAAAGCTGTGCGGCATGCGGACGCAGGATCTCTGCCTCGTGCAGGGCATAGTCACCCGCCCCGATGACCGCGACCTTTTTCCCGCGATAAAAGAATGCGTCGCAGATCGCGCAGTAACTCACGCCGCGCCCCTCGAAGTCCCTGAGGCCCGGAATGGAGAGTGTCTTGCGCGACGCCCCTGCCGCAAGGATCACAGCATCCGCTGCATACGTTCTGCACGCCGCCTCAAGTCGAAAGCCCCGCCCCTCCTCCACAGGCAAAACGGCAAGCACCTCATCTGTCTCAAAGCGGACACCGAGCCGCTCTGCCCCTGCGATGCCGCGCTGCTCTAGCTCTGCGCCGGAGATCGGCTCCGCAAAGCCGTAGTAGTTCTCGACCCACTCTGCCGTGGTCAGACCGCCCGCCCCCTTCGAGATGACAGTCACATCCGCACCGCCACGCCGTGCATAGAGTGCAGCGGAGACGCCCGCAGGACCGGAACCGATGATGATGACATGCATAACATACTCCTACAAAATGTACGAAAAAAGAGACGCCCCTTCGACGTCTCTTTCTCTGTCTGCGGGGAACTTGCTTAGTGATGATTGAAGAGCAGGCTCACCGAACGATGACTTTGAATGCGCACAATGACATCCGCAAGGGACTGTGCAAGCGAGAGTGTAACGAGTTTATCGGACTGCTTCTCCGGTGGAAGCGGGATCGAATCGGTGATGACCAGCTGGTCAATGACGGAGGCGTTGAGCCGCTCGACTGCGGGATCGCTCAGGATCGCATGCGAGCATGCCGCCAACACGCGCTTTGCTCCGCGCTCCTTGAGCGCCTTTGCCCCCTCGCAGAGAGATCCCGCCGTATCGACAATATCGTCGATGAGGAGTGCTGTCTTCCCCTCGACCTCACCGATGAGGTTCATGACCTCCGCGCAGCCCGGACAGGGACGCCGCTTCTCAATGATGGCAATCGGTGCACGGAGGAAGTCCGCCATGATGCGCGCTCGCGTGACACCACCGAGGTCGGGCGAGACAACGACGAGATCCTCAATCTCCTGCTCGCGGAAGTAACCGGCAAGCACGGGAGCGGCAGCAAGATGATCCACGGGAATATCGAAGAATCCCTGAATCTGTCCCGCATGGAGATCGACCGTGACAACGCGGGTCACACCCGCTGTCGTCATGAGATTTGCAACGAGCTTCGCCGAGATCGGCTCGCGCCCGCGCGTCTTACGATCCTGACGCGCGTAGGCGTAGTACGGGACAACCGCTGTAATGCTGTGCGCAGATGCACGCTTGCACGCATCTGTGAGAATCAGCAGTTCCATGAGGTTGTCGTTGACGGGAAAGCTCGTCGACTGGATGATGAAGATATCCTTGCCGCGAATGCTCTCCTCGATCATCACCTGGATCTCGCCGTTGTTGAACTGTCCGACGAAAGCCTCGCAGAGCGGTATGCCGATACGTTCCGCAATATCCTTTGCCAACTGTGGATTGGCATTCCCCGTCAGGATGCACACGTTGTCGGTCGGAAAACTCATCTCTATGTTCCTCCTAAAAACCAGATGTGTCACTATAAATAGAATACACAAGAACTATTCATAGTATAACACGCACGATGGTTTTTTGGAAGAGCGTTGCCTGTCTTTTTCACAGTGTTCAGAACCATATGCGGGGTTCAGACCGCACCTCATTTCCGTTTATCGTGCCAGCCCTCGATCTCCTTCTGCCGCGCGCGCGCCACGGAGAGCGTGCCTGCGGGTACGTCGCGCGTGATGGTCGAGCCGGCGGCGACATAGGCACCATCGCCGACGGTGACGGGGGCGACGAGGTTCGAGTTGCAGCCGACAAAGGCATTGTCCGCGATATGCGTGCGGAACTTCTGCTTCCCATCGTAGTTGACCGTGATCGTGCCGCAGCCCATGTTGACGTGCGCGCCCATATCGCAGTCCCCGATATAGGAAAGATGGGGCAGCTTCGAGCCCTCGCCGATGTTCGAGTTCTTGACCTCGACGAAATTGCCAATCTTCACGCCCGCGCTGATGTGGCTGTCCGGACGGATGTGGTTGAACTGACCAAGATCCGTTCCGCTCTCAACCTCGGCATCATGTGCATAGACATAGTGCGCCTTGACATTGTCGCCGATGACCATGTCCTGAAAGCGCACATTGGGCCCGATCACGCAGTCCTCACCGATCACCGTGAGCCCCTCGAGGAAGGTGAACGGATAGATGACCGTGTCCATGCCGACGCGCACCTCCGCGTCGATGAACGTCGTATGCGGATCGATGATCGTCACGCCGTCCGCCATCAGCTCCTCGACCTTGCGGCGGCGCAGGATGCGCTCCGCGACGGCGAGCTGACTGCGCGAATTGATGCCGAGCGTGCTCTCATAGTTGTCCGCGATAACCGCCCAGATTTTCTCGCCCGCATCGCGCAGAATGCTGAGGACATCGGGAAGATAGTACTCCCCCTGTGCATTGTCATTTGTCACCTTTGAAAGAGCTGCAAAGAGCGCCTGCGCGTCAAAGCAGTAGATGCCCGCATTGACCTCATGGATCTCGCGCTCCTCGGGCGTTGCGTCCTTGTGCTCGACAATCTTGAGCACCTCGCCGCTCTCGCGGCGGACGATGCGTCCATAGCCCTTTGCGTTCGGCATAATCGCCGTGAGGACAGTCGCCTTTGCACCTGCGTGTACATGCTCCTCGTGGAAGCGCGCAAGGAGTTCCGCCGTCAGGAGCGGCGTATCTCCGCAGAGCACCATGATCGTCCCGTGTTCCTTTGCGAGCAGCTCCTTCGTCTGCAGAACGGCGTGCCCCGTCCCGAGCTGCTCGCGCTGCTCCACATACTCCACGCTGTCTCCGATTGCTTCGCGCACGACATCGCCGCCAAACCCTGTGACGACGATGTTGCGCCGCGCCCCCGCTGCATCCGCTGCGTCAATGACGTGCTGCAGCATGGATTTCCCCGCCGCACGATGCAGGACTTTCGGCAGCTTCGACTTCATACGCGTCCCCTTACCAGCTGCCAAAATAACCGTAACAAAATCCAACATTATGCTCCTCCCGTTCTCCGGAAGCGCCTACTCGGCGTCTTCCTTACTCTTTTTATGCTTGCGTTTGATGATCGTCGTTCCCGTTTTTTTCTCCTGCTCCTCGATGGCATAGAGCAGGGTCTGTTCCGAGTTCTCCATATGCTTTGCGCCCACCTTGCGCGCATAGCGCGCATCGCCCGAACCAATCGCATCCACGATTGCGCGGTGCTCCTCGAGCGTCGCCTTGAGACGCCCCGGATAGGACATAGAGATTGTACGAAAGCGCGTGAGCTGCTCGCGCAGATTGCCGATGATTGCAAGCAGCCGCTCGTTGCGTGCCGCCTGATACAGGAGCTCGTGGAACTCGATGTCCGTTCTGACGATGCGCTCCATGTCATGCTCCTCGATGGCGCGCCCGATGGCAACGAGGAGACGCTCAAGGCGCTCCTGCTCCTCATCGGTGATCCGCTCCGCCGCCAGCTCGCAGGCAAGCGCCTCGAGTGCAGCGCGGATCTCAAAGATCTCGTTGATGTCGCGGATGGATACGCTCGCCACATAGGCGCCGCGGCGCGGCACGGTGACGACATAGCCCTCCTGCTCGAGCTTGCGGATTGCCTCGCGCACAGGCGTGCGGCTGACGAGCAGTTCATCTGCGAGGTCGTTTTCCTTCAGCCATTCACCGGGCTTCAGAATCCCCCCGCGAATGGCATCGCGCAGCACCTCACAGACAATCTCGCGAAGCGGCTGGTAACTGTTTACAACAACCGGTGATAGTTTTCCTTGCATATTGATCCCTCTGGTTCTCCTGCTACACTCCGTACCTGCCCACAGTATGCGTCAGATGGACATCGGCATCCGTCTCCTCTTGGAACGCGGCTGCCGCCTCTGCCGCAGCGCCCTCCTCTGCAAAGAGACCGAACACCGTCGGGCCGCTGCCCGACATCATCGCGCAGAGCGCACCGTGTGCACGCATGCGCGCACGATAGTCACCGATCACGGGATGCGTTGTCTCTGTCACAGGCTCGAGCACATTGCAGATCAGCTCTGCGCAGCGTGCGCGATCTCCGCGCGCAAGCGCCTCCAAGAACGCCGCATTGTCCGGATGAACCTCCGCCGGATGGGCGTCATAGCTGCGATATGCCCACGGCGTTGAGACGGCGACCGGAGGCTTTGCAAGCACGACATGGGTGGCGGGGAAATCCGCGAGATGCTGCATGATCTCGCCGCGCCCCGTCGCAAGGACGGTACCGCCCATGATGGAAAAGGGAATGTCGGAGCCAAGTTTGGCGCCAAGTCTGCAAAGTTCCTCATCCGAGAGGTTGAGTGCATAGAGTTCGTTCATCCCGCGCAGCGTCGCCGCCGCGTCGGCACTACCGCCCGCAAGCCCCGCAGCGACGGGGATTCGCTTTGTAATGTCGATATGGACACCGCCGCGCACGCCGCACTCGCTCATGACGAGATCCGCCGCGCGATGGGCGAGATTGCGTTCATCCGCCTCGAGTCCCGGCAGGTCTACACGCAGCGTAATTCCCTCCTCCTGCTGCGTGAGCGTAAGCGTGTCTGCGAGTGCGAGGGACTGCATCACGGTTGCAATCTCGTGATACCCGTCCTCCCTGAGTCCCAGAATGTCGAGCGTCAGATTGATCTTCGCCCGCCCGAAAATCGTCACCATAGGATGCCTCCATTGCTCCAAGGAAAAAAGATTCGTGCCGCTTCGCATGTCGGAAGCACTGATAAATGACGGATTTCATTTTATCAGCGATTCCTTTCATCCGTCTTCCTTCTGTTTTCAGATTAACAGGATTTCCAATTATATTCAATAGTTTTTTCTATTATTTCTCAAAAAATCGCGATGGGGTCGATATCAATCGCAATATCATCGCGCAGATGAATCTCATGTGCGCGCAAATACTCCTGCACATTCGCGAGCGCAGTCGTTTTGATGAGGACGATAAAGCGGTATCTGCCGCGCTCCCGCTCGATCAATGCGGGCGACGGCCCGATTGCCATACAGCCGGCCTCCTTCGCAAACGCCGATTGGAAGGCCGTCACAAAGGCGTTTGCCTCGCCCCATGCGCGTTCACGGTTCGGATCGTGAAAGAGGAGCTTTACGAGGCGGCTGAACGGCGGATAGAAGAGCTCGCGGCGGCGTTCAAGTTCCTGCACGGCGAACGCCTCGTAGTCCTGCCGCAGCGCCGCCTGCACAGCATAGTGCTCGGGATTGTACGTCTGCACGATGACCTCACCGCGTGCACCGTGGCGCCCCGCACGCCCTGCCGTCTGTGTGATGAGCATGAAGCAGCGCTCCGCCGCGCGGAAATCGGGCAGATTCAGACTCGCATCGGCACTGATGATGCCAACCGCCTGCACGCCGGGCAGGTCGTGTCCCTTTGCAACCATCTGCGTGCCGAGGAGGATGTCGAAGTTGCGCCTGCGAAACTGCGTCAGAATCTCCGTATGCGCGAATTTACGTCCCGTCGTATCGCGATCCATGCGCACAAGGCGCGCTGCCGGGAGCAGCTGCCCCAGCTCCTCCTCGAGCTTTTCCGTCCCCGAGCCGAAGTATTTGATGTAGCGGCTGCCGCATTTCGGGCAAGTCTCGGGCACGGCGGCGCGCAGGTCGCAGTGATGGCAGACGAGCGCGCCGTTCGCGTGGTAGACGAGCGGCAGACCGCAGTCCGCGCAGGTGATGACCGCCCCGCAGGAGCGACACATGATGAAGGTCGAGTAGCCGCGCCGATTCAGCATGATGATTGCCTGCTCATGGCGCGCAAGCGTCTCCGTGAGCAGTTCGCGCAGGGCGCGTGAGATGATCGTGCGCCGCCCGCGCCGCAACTCCTCGCGCATATCGACCGCGCGCACCTGCGGCAACGGCTGGCTGCCGATGCGCTCCGGCATCGCGAGGAAGGTCAGCTCCCCCGCCTGCGCGCGCGCATAGGACTCGAGCGATGGCGTCGCACTGCCGAGGACGAGGATTGCGCCGTGCCGCCGCGCGAGAATCTCCGCGACCACGCGCGCGTGATAGCGCGGCGACTCATCCTGCTTGTAGGACATATCCTGTTCCTCGTCGAGGATGATTGCGCCAACGTCGTTGGCGGGCGTGAAGAGCGCCGAGCGCGCGCCGATAATGATGCCCGCGTCGCCGCGCCGCACGCGGAAAATCGAATCGTTGCGCTCCGCGAGCGAGAGCTGACTGTGCAGGACGACGATGTCATCTGCAAAGACCTCCTGAAACGCCGTGATGAGCTGCCCCGTGAGTGCAATCTCGGGCACGAGCACGACGACCTGCCGTCCGCGTGCGCGCACGGCGCGCGCCGTCTCGATGTAGACGCGCGTCTTGCCGCTGCCCGTGACGCCGTGCAGCAGAAAGCCCTGATAGCCACCGCCATCAACGCCCTCACGCAGCGCTTTGACAGCCGCGCGCTGCGCCTGTGTCAGCTCATCTGCCCGCGCTGCTCCCACACCCGTTCCGTAGGGATTGCGCAGTCTGCGCCGCAGATGCTCCGTCAGAAGACCTGCGACAACGAGATTCTTGATCGTCGCGGGCGAGATGCCCTTCTCGTCGAGTTCCGCGCGCGCATATTCCTCCCGCTCCCGAAAGAGCGCAAGCGCCCGCGCCTGCGCGGGTTTTCGGGAAAATCCCGCAAGCAGCTCGTCCGTGATTGCGCCCGCCGTATAATACTTCTCGTAGCGAGCCTTGTCGCGGCGATCCGCATGATACTCCCTGCGCACGAGATGATAGCGCAGGAGTTTTTCCACACACTCCTCCACCGGAGTGGAGGGCAGTGTGCGCCGCAGCTCCGTCATACGCCGCGCACCGTTCTCAGAAAGATAGCGATAGACGGCGTTCGCGTTGCAATCGGCGAGCAGTGGATGCGCCTCGTCCGCATCCTCCGCTGCACGATAGACGGGGAAGATGCGCAGACCACTCTTGCCCGGCATGAAGAGACGCATGATCTCCGCTGCTGAGCAGAGGTAGAACGCGGCGAGTTCCTGCGCTGCAGCGAGGAGCTGCGGCGAGAACCACGCCTCCTCATCCACCGCCTCGATGATTTCCTTCAGCGCGTGTGCCCCGTCACGCGCAGGAGCGTACGGGCGCACGCAGGTGACGAAGCCCTCCTTGCGGACATTGCCGAACGGAACAAAGACGCGCCAGCCCGCATCAACCTGCGCGAGCGACTCCGGCAGACGATAGGTGAACTCCTGTGCAATACTCTTGACCGGAATGTTGATATAGACATCAGCCACGGTCATATGTTCACCTTCTCATCAAAAAAGCCGTCACACGAAGCGATTCGTGCAACAGCTCCTTTCCTAATTCCATCCTTATGAGGCAATCGCCGCCTGATTCTCGAGGACTGCCTTGCACGCCTGGCATGCGGGGCAGATACAGGTTGTCTCGCCCTGCTCCTTCGCCTTCTTCGCTGCAATCGCAAGACCGCTCGCCTTCTTCTCACCAAAGACGGCAACGCCGTCGGGCGACTCCGTGAAGCTGATGAGCTGATCGATCGTCAGCATGTCGCTCTTGATCTCCTCAAGCAGGGCATAGAACGAAGTTTTCTCCTCTGCCGTGTCCACAGCTCCAAGGAAGACATTTGCCTTTTCCTTCAGCCCCTCGTAGGTCATCGGTGCCTCGGCAATCTTGCGTACCTCAGTAATCACACCATTCCGATCCAACGCCATATTCATCCTCCTTTCTCGAAATTCTACTATCCTAAAACAATCTATCCGCTATTATAGGACAACACACGCGTTTTGACAACTGAAAAAGATATGTTTTGCGAAAAGATGAAAGAATTTGTAAAATTCAAGCAAGAAAATATATACACATTGCCGTTGATATTGACAAAGATACACAATCAGTGTATCTTTAACTAAGAGAAAGAGGTGCGTGATGAAAATTTCCGAATTCAAACGTCTGCTGAAGAGTCTGGGCTGCCGTTTTGAAACGCACGGCAGTCGTCATGATAACTGGTTTAATCCTGAGACAGGAAAAGTTTTCCAAGTTCCGCGCCATGATGCACAAGAGCTAAAGAAAGGCACACTCGAAGCCATCATGAAACAGGCAGGACTGAAATAGGAGGTCATCTCATGGCAAAATATGTTTTTCCCGCTTTTTTTACCCCCGCAGAGGAAGGCGGCTATGAAGTTACATTTCCCGATTTGGAAGGTGCTACGCAGGGAGATAATATTTCCGATGCGATTGAAATGGCGGCGGATTTTCTCGGACTGACAACATGGTCTGCCGAGCAGGACGGGCGGAATATGCCCACCCCCACGCCGCTCGACCAGTTGAAAGCCCCCGCCGGCGGCTTCGTCAATCTCATCGCCGCCGACACGGATGCCTATCGCGCCGTCATCGAGCGCGAGAACAATCCCATCAAGTACGCGCGTCAAAAGGCGGGGCTGAACATCAAGAAGCTCGCCGATCTCCTCGGCGCGCCCTATCGGACGGTGCAAGAGTGGAATGCGGGACGCCGCATGCCGCCCGAGTGGGTGCAGCGTCTCATCATCGAAAAGATTGAGGCAAATACCTGATTTCATCCAAAACTGTGGCTTGAATCACATTCTTTTCGACAGATTCCGTGTATTCTATACACAGAAAAACTCAAGACGTACAAGAAGGAGGAAACAACTATGGCAATCCTAAACAATATCGCGCACGCACAGGCACTTGCACTCAAAGATCAGGTCGCATATGCGGAGGGACAGGTCGTCAGCAAGACGCTCGTCCAGAACAAGGGACTCGGCATCACCCTCTTCGCCTTCGCGCAGGGCGAGGGCATCAGCACGCATGAGTCGAAGGGCGACGCGCTCGTTACGGCACTCGACGGCGAAGGCGTCATCAAGATTGACGACGAGACCTATGCGCTGAAGGCGGGCGAGAGCATCGTCATGCCGGCAAATCATCCGCACTCGGTGTATGCAGCGAAGGAAGCACCGTTCAAAATGCTCCTCGTTGTCGCATTCCCCGAAGCGTAAATTTCTCCCCAATACAGCGAATCTCCCGAGGCAAAAAAGCCTTGGGAGATTTTTCGTATGCCTCACAGCAGCATTCACTTCGGTTGCTGCAAAAACTCACGCGGCGAACACTTCATATACTTCTTGAACACGCTGCAAAAATTCTTGTAGTCGCCAAAGCCATTCTCCTCGGCGACCTCGTAGACGCGATACTTCCCCGATGCAAGCTGCACAATGGCATTCTGCAAACGCTCGCGCGTCAGGAGCTCGAGGAAGGTCTGCCCCGCCGCCTCCTTGAACTTGCGGCTGAGATAGCTCGCGCTCACGCCCGCCTCCTCGGCGAGAACTTCGATGCTGAGTTTCTCGCGATAGTCCGCACGAATCCGCTCCATCGCGTGCCGCACATAGGGATTGAGGGATGCGTCCCCGAGATAGCGCGCCCAGTCAACGCCCTCCACGCGTACCTCCGCATCATCCGTGCCGCTTCCCGAAGCGGCAAGCCTCTGCATCAGCGCGGCAAGCTCCGCCTCATCCACGGGCTTCAGCAGATAGTCCGCCGCTTGGAGGCGGAGTGCCTGCTGCGCATAGTCGAACTCGGCATAGCTTGTAAGAAAGACAAGCTGCGGCAGGATTCCCTCCGCGCGCGCCGCCTCCGCCATCTCGATGCCATCCATGCGCGGCATGCGGATATCCGTCAGAACGACATCGGGGCGTTCCGTGCGCAGAAGTTCCAGCCCAACCTTGCCGTCAGGCGCATCTCCCACGATGCGGCAGCCCATCCCCGCCCAGTCGATTGTAGCGAGGAGGCCGCGTCGGATGATCTCCTCATCCTCGACAATGAGAACGCGCAGCATTTCACTCAGCCCCCTTTCCATCGTCCGCAGGAAGCACCATTGCAACGCGCGTGCCGCCCTCTGTTCGCCGCGAGATTTCCATACCGTACTCCATTCCATAGAGCAGCTGAATGCGGCGATGAATATTGTAGATCCCCGTGTGCACAGAGCGATTCTCCCCGCGCGTCATCATCGTGCGCAGACGGTGCAGCGTCTCCTCATCCATGCCCGCTCCCGCATCCTCGATGACAATACGGAGCTGTCCATCTGTAACGCTGATCTGCGTGCGAATGTGAATCTCCCCCTCTCCATCCGCGCCGTAGTGGATGGCATTCTCCACGACGGGCTGCAGGAGGAGTTTCGGCACAAGACACGCCTCTGCCTCCTCCGCAATCTCCTGCCGATAGTCCAGACGCGCACCGAAGCGCTGCCGCTGAATCTCGATGTAGCTGCCGAGGTGACGGATATCCTCTGCGAGCGTCACACGCTGCACGCGGCTGTCGATGCTGTAGCGCAGAAGCGCGGAGAGCGCCGTAATCATACGCATTGCCGCGTCGGGGTCGAGCTTTGTCATAAACTTAATATTCTCAAGCGTGTTGAAGAGAAAGTGCGGATTGAACTGAGACTCGAGCTGGCGCACCTCCGAAATGACGCTCACGCGCGCCTTTTCCTCATTTTCCTCCATGAGCTGCACGAGGCTCCGCACCATGCGGTTGTACTCGCCTGCGATCTCCTCGAACTCGTTGCCTGTCCGAATGACGAGTTCGCGATCCAGATGCCCGTGCCGTACGGCACGGAACGCGTCGACGATCTCATCCATCGCGCGCGTCTTCTCCGCCATCTCGCGCCGCACGCGGAAGAAGATGAACGGAATCATGAGGAGGAGCACCGCAAGGAGAATCGCGGCGCCCGTTGCAAACTGCGCAATGCGGCTGCCGACGGGCAGGATCGCATAGACGGTGAACGCCCCGTCCAGTACCTCCTCCTGCGTCACGTAGAACTGCTGCCCGTCCACCTCGACAAGCCCCTGCGCCCCTCTGAGTTCCGGCACGATTTTGTGGAATACGGGATCGCGGAAGATCGTCATGGTAGAGAACGGCGCGCGTCCCGCGTGATCCGCAATGACAACATGCATCTTCTCTCCCGTTTGAAGGCGCTTTGCGAGTTCTTGTGCAGGCATAACGAAGACGGCATAGCCCTCCGTGTCTCCCGTCTGTGGCACGCGAATCGCCTGCCCGACCACATAGTCCCAGTCGCGGTCGCTCTGCGGGACGAATTCCTGCACGCAGCCCTCTGCCGCATCCATACGTGCAAGAACGCCCCAGTCCCGCGTGGGCGGCGCAAGATAGCTAGGAAGATGCGCGCGCGTCTGAAAAAGGAGCTGCCGCCCGCCGTCAAGCAGGAAGAACTCGGGCAACGTCCCATGCGGATTCAGCTCCGCATACAGATTTTCAAAAAAATGGCGGCGTTCTTCTCCATCCGCATGCAGCTGTCCGATACCATGCAGCGCGATTGCCGCCGCGTGCGCCTCATAGTCATGGGTCAGCTCCGTAAAGACCTCCCCCGCCATACGTGCCTCATCCGCCGTCCGCGCTGCGACATTCCGCTCCCAATAGAGCGCGGCGAGCGCCGTACAGATGAATGCGATGAGCAGCCCCGGCAGGAGCGCATATTTGAGGAGTTCACTGCGCACTTCATCTTGAAAACGCCGCATATGCCCCTCCTTTCCCCCACAAAGACAGTATCATTATAGCAGAATCCACACAAATACAAAATACCGGAAGGATCTCGTCCTCCCGGTATTGTTCCTTCGTTAGCAGAGTTTACTGCACGCTCGTGAAGATGTCCTTGAACTTGTCGAGCCATGCCTTCTTGTTCTTCTCGACAACCTGCTCCTCGTCGTCGATGATCTTGATCTGATCCTTCGGCAGGAGACCGACGGGCGGATCCACGTCATCGCGCACGGAGCGGCGATGGAGCGATGACGTAATGATGCTCTGCGCTTCCTTGCTCGTGATGAAGTCGATGAACTTCTTCGCATTCTCCATATGCTTTGCGTTCTTGATGATGTAGATGCCGTCCGGCTTGGAGATGACACCTTCCTTCATGTAGACGAGCTTCACGGGCGCGCCGTCCGCAACGTACTTCGCGCCGCCCTCTTCAAAGGTCAGGCCGACCGCATACTCACCGTCTGCAACGCCCTTGTAGACCGCAGAGGAGCCGGAGAGCAGCTTGCCGTCAAGATTTCGGCAGAGCTTTTCCACATAGTCCCAGCCCTTGTCGGGGTCGCCGTTCCCCATTGCATAGAGCATATTGATGAGATGCTCGTAGGACGAGGAGGACTTCGACGGATCGGCAAATGCAATCTTGCCCTTGAGTGCAGGGTTCAGCAGATCCTCATAGCCCTCAACCTTCACATCGCCGAGGAGATTCGTGTTGATCATGATGACGCTCGGAATGTCCGTGAAGCGCGTCATCGGCCCCTCGGTGTTCTTGAACGCAGCCTGAATGTGATCCTCGTTCTTCGAGGTGTAGTTCTCGAAGAGATCTGCCTTCGGCTTCATTGTGTTCAGCGATCCGCCCCAAAAGATATCGCCGAGGGGGTTCGCCTTCTCGGACTCGACGCGCTTGAGGAGTTCGCCCGTGCCCGCTGCAATGACCTCGACCTTCACACCGCTCTGCTTCTCAAACTCCTCGACAAGGGGGTTGATGAACGTCAGCGGATGCGGGCAATAGATGACGAGCGAGTTGTCATCCGACGCCGCCTGTTTTTCTCCCCCGCCGCAGCCGGTGAGGGCGCCGCCCAGCATCAGCGATGCTGCCATGACGGCAAGGATTTTCTTGAACTTCATGAAATGACCTCCTTTAACAGAACCCATCTATGACAAAGGCTTTCGCCTGAGAAACTAAAGCGTTACATCCTTGCTGCCAGAGACCTTGAAGAAGGTCACCATCGCGACAATCGTCGTGAGCGTGAGGATGGTTGAGAGCGCCGCCGCCGTGCCGTAACTCGCACGGATGACCTCCGTGTAGATTGCAACGGACATGGTCTTCGTCGCACCCGTAAAGAGGATGACCGAGGAGCTGAGTTCGTTGATCGCCGTAATCCACGAGAGGATCGCCCCGCTCATGACGCCGGGCAGCATCATGATCGCCGTCACCTTGAAGAAGGTCTTGAGCGGCGATGCGCCGAGGCTGATCGACGCCTCCTCGATGCTCGGGCTGATCTGATAGAGGATCGCCGAGCTCGAGCGCAGCGTATAGGGCAGACGACGGATGACGAGCGAGATGATGATGATGAGCGCCGTGCCCGAGAGCAGCATCGGCTCCTCGTTGAACGCGAGGAGGAGCGTGATACCGAGCACGGAGCCGGGGATGATGTACGGGAACATCGTGAGGGTGTCAATGATGTCTGTGAGCACGCTCTTGCGCCGCGTTGTGAGATAGGCGACCGTCATACCGAGGAAGACGATGGCAAGGATCGCCGCCGTGCTGAACAGGTAGGTGTTCGAGATCGCCGTACCGAGGCTGCTGAAGATCGTCGTATAGCTGTCGAGCGAATAGCCGCCCGTGAAGACTGCACCCCGCGTTTCAAGGAAGGAGGTGTAGATGACGACGAGCTGCGGGATCATCGAGACTGCAACCAAGAGGTAGATGAGGACGTGCATGACGATGTTGCCCGTGCCCTTCATCTCCTTGACCTCGATGGGACGCAGTGAGCTCATGGTAAAGGACTTACGGCTCACAACATACTTTTGAAGGAGGAAGATCGTCGAGGTGATGACGACCATGATCGCCGCCATCGCTGCTGCGAAATTCGCCTGATCGCCGACCTCGTTGATGAACTCCGAATAGATCATGACCGGCATGACGTTGAAGCCCTCGCCGATCAGCATCGGCGTACCGAAGTCTGCCATTGCGTTCATAAAGACCATGAGCGCACCCGCAAGGATCGTCGGCGTGATGAGCGGCACAATGACCGTCACCACCTTGCGGACACCGCTGCACCCAAGGCTCTCCGCCGCCTCAATGAGCGCGGCGTCGATGTTCTTCATCGCGCCCGCCGCATAGAGGTAGATGAACGGATAGAGCTTGAGCGTCAGCACGAGCAGGATGCCCGTGAATCCGTAGATGGACGGAAACTCGTACTGAAACGTGTTTTGCAGCCACTGTGTCAGAATCCCGCTGCGCCCGCCGATGAGAATCCACGAGTACGCGCCGATGAACGGCGGCGAGAGCAGGGAGATGATGATGCAGATCTCGAGTGCGCTCTTGAACCGTACGCGGTAGAGCGTCATAAAGTACGCGAGCGCCGTGCCGATGATGATGGCGAGCACGGTCACGCACGCCGTCACACTGAAACTGTTGATCATCGACTGGTAGTAGTATTTCCGCTCAAAGAAATGCGTGAAGTGTTCGAGCGTGAATTCGCCTGTGATTGCATCCTGAAATGCGGAGGAAAAGAGGGAGAAGAGCGGATAGATCAGGAAG
>NZ_CP016201.1:1868975-1889565 GCF_001683335.1 Selenomonas sp. oral taxon 126 | reverse complement strand
CAGGAAGAGCCCAAAGACCGCAATGGAGAGGAGCGTGATCCCCGTCCAAAAATCAAAGCGCAGACTGCCTTTATTCATAGCGCACCACATCCTTCAGGATATTGCGCGAGCCGTCCGCCGTAAAGATGTTGACCTTGCGCGCGTTCGGGCGCAGATGCACCGTGTCCCCGACCTCGAGCTGCTGCGTCGCGTGGCCGAGATCCTGCGAGAATTCGAGTGATGCCTGATTGGGCAGGATCATCTCGCTGTCAAAGTCCAGACTGTAGTTGATGTATTTGCCGAGGAAGACCTTCGTCCGCACCTTGCACGGCAGACCGTCCTCCTGAATCGACAGCTCCTCGGGACGCACGGAGATGACGATCTCCATCCCGTCCTCTGCCTCCGCACCGAGGTTCTCCATCGGCATCTCAAAGCCGCTGCGGAAGACCACGCTCGCCGCCCCGCCCGACTTCGTTACGCGTCCATAGAACAGGTTCGAATGTCCGATAAAGGTCGAGACAAAGATATTCCACGGGCGTTCATAGATCGTCTGCGGCTGTGCCGTCTGCTGGATCTCGCCCTTGTTCATGACGGCAATGCGGTCAGAGATGGAGAGCGCCTCCTCCTGATCATGCGTGACATAGACCGTCGTGATTCCGACCTTCTTCTGTACCTCGCGGATCGCGGAACGCATCTCGATGCGCAGCTTCGCGTCGAGGTTCGAGAGAGGTTCGTCCATCAGAAGCACGCTCGGATGAATGACGATGGCACGCGCAAGCGCCACGCGCTGCTGCTGTCCGCCCGAGAGGCGTTCGGGGAGCCGATCCTGATAGTCCGCAATCTGCACGACATCGAGGATGCGATCGACCTTTTCTTTCATCTCCCCCTTTGGCACATCGCGCAGCTTCAGCCCGTACTCCACGTTCTGACGCACCGTCAGATGTGGGAAGATCGCATAGCTCTGGAACACCATGCCGATGTTGCGCTTGTGTGCAGGGATGTCGTTGATCCGCTGCTCATTGAAGAGGATGTCGCCGCCCTCAATGCTGTTGAACCCCGCAATCATGCGCAGCAGCGTCGTCTTGCCGCAGCCCGACGGGCCGAGCAGTGTGAAGAACTCTCCGTTGCGGATGTGCTCCGTAATCCCTGGAATGATCGTGAGATCGCCGTATTTCTTGACAGCGTTCTCGATATGAATCGCTACGCTCATACTGTCTCCTCCAAATTTCTTTGTTTCGGATAGCATCGAATCCTTTCGCTTTCTATTCGTCTGATTATTTACAGTATACAAAAAGAATGCGCAAATGAATATCCTCAAATCTGCAAAAATATCCGAAAAACTGAACTCACACAAAATAAAACCTCCCATTACAGGAACGATCCTGCAACGAGAGGTTTCGAGTCTTTCATATTGATGTTATGGAAATTTTTACGTGCAAAGGAAATATGATCTATCCGTGCGATGCTCCTAAGCAAACCATAGTGGAGCAAGCGGAGAAAAGCGTTCGACTCGCCCCCTGCGGATTTCTTTCGTTCAAGCGAAGCGCGTTTAAGAAGTCCGCAGGTATTTAGGCGAACGAGAACGCGACCGCTTGCGCAACTAAGTGTTTGCGTGGAGTTCGCACGGATGAGCAGTGAACTCCAAAATATTTGATCCTATCATCAAAGGATTGCTTCCGCCGCCGCCATCACGCCGAGCGCCGCGTGCTCAAACGTCAGCCCGCCCTGCAGATAGATGCAGTACGGCTCACGCATGGGACCGTCTGCACTCAGCTCGATCGACGCGCCCTGCACGAACGTCCCCGCCGCCATGATGATCTGATCGGCATAGCCCGGCATATCCCACGGCTCGGGCGCGGCGAACGAATCCACGGGCGACATCGCCTGAATCGCACGCGCGAACGCCTTCATCCGCTCCGCATCCCCAAGCACAATCGCCTGTATGATGTCGCTGCGCGCATCTGTAAAGCGCGGGAACGTGCGGCAGCCCAGCCCCTCGAAGATTCCTGCGGCAAAGACTGCGCCCTTGAGCGCCTGCGCCACGACGTGCGGCGCGAGGAAAAGCCCCTGAAAGAGCAGACGGTTCGAGATGAGACTCGCACCGAGCTCGTCCCCCATCCCGGGCGCCGTGAGACGATAGGACGCCGCCTCCACGAGGTCGCTGCGCCCCACGATATAGCCGCCCGTCGGCGCAAGCCCGCCGCCCGGATTCTTGATGAGCGAGCCCGCCATGATGTCCACATCCGCAATCTCCGTCGGCTCGACGGTATCGACAAACTCCCCGTAGCAGTTGTCCACGAACACAATGCAGTTCGGATTTGCCGCCTTGATGCGCGCGCTGACCACGCGGATGTCCTCGATGCTGAGCGGCTCACGCTCGCTGTAGCCGCGCGAGCGCTGCACAAGCGCGAGCTTCGTCCGCACCGTCACAACGCGGTCGACGCCCTCCATATCCACGCGCCCACCCTGCATCGGCAGCTCGTCGTAGAGTACGCCGAACTCCTTGAGCGAGCCGACGCTCTCATGCGCCCAGCCGATCACCGTCTGCATTGTATCGTAGGGTGCGCCCGTGATCGAGACAAGCTGATCGCCGGGGCGCAGGATGCCGAAGAGCACCGTTGCAAGCGCGTGCGTTCCCGAGACGAACTGCATGCGCACAAGCGCCCGCTCCGCGCCAAAGACGCGTGCATAGAGCTCATCTAGCTTCTCGCGCCCGAGGTCGCTGTATGCATAGCCTGCGCTCACACCAAAATGCGCGTCCGAGACGCGGCATGCACGCATGGCATCCAGTACCTTCCGCGTGTTGTACTCTGCGACCTCATCCATGCGCGCAAACGCCTCCCGTGCACGCGCGACAACATCCTCCCGCAGTGCTTTCAGCTCATCCCTCTGCACATGCTCCTCGCTTTCCTGTCACACATTCTGCTCCGCATCCGCCTCTGCCGCCGCCCTGCGCAGATAGCGCACGAGGCTCAGCTTCAGACGCTGCTCCAATTCCTCGAGATCTGCCGCGTCAAAGTCATAGCTGACATACGGCATCCCCGCCGCATGATACTCGCCGAAGAACTCATTTCGATAGCAGTTGTAGTAGATGCCCACATCATTTGCCCGCGCAAAGTCCACATAGTCGATGATGAGGAAAGAGCCGTTCGTCATCTGCGCGGGCGCCGAGGGACGAACGAAGAGCCCGTACCCCTCCAGATGTTCGGGCAGTTCCTGCCCATATTCCCACGTGGCAATCTCCTCGCGCACGGACAGCAGTTCCTGCGTCGCCAGCGCATCCGCGTGCAGCTCCGCCATCACACGCGGCAGATATCGCTGAAGCTCCCGCCCGAATGTCTCCAAATCTCCGTGAATAAACGACGGCAGGGCAAAGCTCACCACGCCGATCTCGACGCGCAGCTTGTACGATGTCGTTGCCGCATCGTAGAAACCGACAACGGCGCGGTGCGCATCCGTGCGGTCATAGCGAAAAAAATCATACTGCGCCTCGTGCTTCGCGCGATCTTTTGAGAGCAGATAACCGTCGATCTCGGTGGGCAGCTCCTCGAGCACCGTCCACGCGGCAAGCGCTTCGTCTATTTTCTCAGTAAATTCCTCAGCCATCGGATCTGTCTCTTACTTGCCCGTGCGCCCGCGCTTCGTCATGGGAACCCCCTTGGCGCAGAGCGGACAGGTATCGGGGCTGTACGTCTCCACATCCATCGTGAGGAGCGCCGTGCTCGGCACATCGCCAAAGTTCGCCTTGCCGCCGCTGCGGTCGACGAGCATGGAGACCGCCACGGGAACAGCGCCCGCCGCCTTCACCACCTCGATGACCTCCTTGATCGAGCCGCCTGTCGTCACAATGTCCTCGACGATGAGCACGCGCTCGCCCTCACGCAGGGAGAAGCCACGCCGGAACGTCATCTTCCCGTCCACGCGCTCCGTAAAGATCGCGCGTGTCCCAAGTGACTTGCCCGTCTCATGCGCGAGCAGGATGCCGCCCGTCACAGGGCCGACCACCGTCTCAATCTCGGCGTCTTTGAACTTCTCCGCCATCGCCGCGCAGAGCTGCGCCGTGTATGCGGGGTGCTGGAGCACATTGAATTTCTCCACATAGTGTGGGCTGTGCAGCCCCGAGGTCAGCAAAAAATGCCCGTCCATAATCGCGCCCGTCTTCACGAGCAGCGTGCGTACTTCCTCCTGCGTCATCATATGCCCTCCATCTTCTTCAAAATCCCCTTTGCCGCTGCGCGCGGATCTTTCGCCGCGTAGATGGCACGCCCCACGACAATCTGCGAAGCCCCTGCGCGGATCGCACCCGCCGGCGTCATCACGCGCCGCTGATCGTCATGCGAAACGCCCGCAGGACGAATCCCCGGCGTCACAATGAGGAAATCATCACCACAGATGCGGCGAATCTCCGCCGTCTCTGCAGGGGATGCAACCACACCGTCAAGTCCTGCCTCCTGCGCGAGACGTGCGCGCCGCAAAACCGCATCTGCAATCGTCCCCGTGTGCCCGAGCCCCGCCCAGTCGTCCGCATCCATGCTCGTGAGCACGGTGACGCCGATCAGCTTCGGACAGGGCACACCCGCTTTGTCCGCCGCCCGCTGCAGCGACTCACGCGCCTCTCTCATCATCCGCAGCCCGCCCGCCGTATGCACATTCAGGATATCGGGACGAAGGTGTAGCAGTGAGGACAGACCATTGCCGACCGTATTGGGAATGTCGTGGAGTTTCAGATCGAGAAAGACCTGCTTTCCCTCGCCCTTCAACCACGTGACAATATCCCCGCCAAGCGCATAGAAGAGTTCCATGCCCACCTTGTAGTAACTCACGCTGTCGCCGAGACGCGCGACGAGGTTCTCTGCCGCCGCCCGCGTCGGCACATCGAGCGCCGCAATCAACCGTTCATCTGCCATTATTTCACCCCTCCGTGATCAGGAGCTGTACGCTCCCACAGCCGCATTGCCCTCGTGCAAGACGCACGCGCACCCCCGTGCGATACCGCAGGGCAGGCATCGCCTCCGCCGCAATCGTCGAGAGCACGAGCTCGCCATACGCACCGTCTGCCCGCGAGCTATGCCCCGCCTCGTCAATGACCTCGGCATAGAACAGCCTCTCCTCGAGATGAATTCCCGCCCCCGCATTACAGGCGGCACCGATCAGCGCACCCATCTGCGCGTGCGTGAAGATATGCGTGTGCCGCGCGCCCATGCGGTCTGCAAGACTGCACGAAACCTCCTGCGGCGCAACGTGCGTGCCGACTGTAATCAATCGGTGCACAGCGATATCCCCAAGACATTTTTCAAGCGTGGGCAGTTCATGCTCCCATGTGATGATGGTGTCGGGCACAGCTGCCCGCAGCAGCTGCGCTGCTGCCGCTCCTCCGGCGCACGGCAGGACTGCCGCCCCGATTGCATCAAGCGCATATTGCAGATCGAGTGTCCGACTGTCCGTAAAGTTTCCCACGAGCAGCACCGTATTCGCGCGATTCACGCCGCACGCGGCAAGCATATCCGTCACGGTCTGTACCTGACGCGCCACATCACCCTGCGTATAGCAGTGAATTCTGCCCGGCTCCACGCCGTCGTGCAGCAGACTCATGCGCAGCAGGCCTGAGAGCGGCAGCGTGAGCATGAAAAAAGGGGCGTCCGCCCCCTCTTCCTCTGCATGCTCCCAAAACGGCAGACGCGCCATCTCCGCAAATGACGAGACGGATGCAACACTGACGCCCGCACGTTCAAACGCAGAGCGATAGAACGCTGTCTTTTCCTCCGCCCACTTGATCTGACGCAGGAGAAGCGAGAGCCGCTGCTCCTCTGTGAGCATCGTGCCCGTCATGACTCAAGCGGCCGCTGATAGAAGAACGGCTGGAAGCTCGTATAGCCCATCTTGCGGAAGTTCAGAATCGACTCCGTTGCCCCGACGAAGAGAATGCCGCCCGGCTTCAGAGCCTCGAAGAAATGACGATAGAGCTGATCCTTCGCCTCATCCGTAAAGTAGATGACGACGTTGCGGCAGAGAATCAGATCGAAGCCTGTCTCGAACTTGTCCTGCAGGAGATTGTGACGCTTGAACTCGATCATGCTCTTGATCTCGGACTTCACGGCAAAGTGATCGCCATCCGCATCGAAATACTTGCGGCGGCGCTCGGGCGCCATGCTCTTGATCTCATCCGCCGTATAGACGCCGCGCTTTGCCTTTGCCAGAATCTCGATGTCGAGGTCGGAGGCGAGAATGCGGTGCCGCGTCCCCGGCGTCATCTCCTTCATGATGATCGCGAGCGAATATGGCTCCGCGCCGATGGAACAGCCCGCGCTCCAGATATTCAGCTTCGACGAGCGTTTCAGCAGATCGGGGATGACATCCGTCTCGAGCTTGCTGAACTTCTCCGGCGTGCGGAAGAACTCCGACACGTTGATTGTCAGATACTCGATGAATGCGGCAAAATCATCCTTGTTCTCACAGACATGATCGAAATACTCCTCACAGCCCTTGTAACCCGCGCGCGTGATCAAATTGTTGATTCGGCGCTTCATCTGCGGCTCTTTATAGAGGTCGAGATCGATCTCCGTCTTTGCCTTGAGCTTCTGTTTGAACTGCTCCCAGTCGCGATCTTCGGTCATAAATTCCCCTCCGAACATACTTCCCTGATTTACTGAATCGTAAAGACGCGGCAAGACTTCTTTACCTCGAGCTTCGGCAGGATCACATGGAGAATCCCCGCCTCATAGGATACGGATACCTCCGCCTCATCCACATCGTCGATGAGGAAGGAACGCTCGACAACACCCGCCTTGCGCTCGTGGCAGAGATACTTCGTCTCGGATTCCTCCGGCACAACGCGCTCCGCCTTGATCTTGAGGCGTCCGTCTTCATTGTAGGAGACCTCGATGGCGTCCTTCGTAAAGCCGGGGAGTTCTGCGAACAGCTCGTAGCAGTTCTCGCAATCGATCACGTCGACGCGGAACGGGAAGAGCATGCCGCCCACCTTGTCGAACGGATTAAAGGAATGCTCCATCACGGTTTCAAGCGCCTTCCCCAGAATCTCCTGCCCCTTCTCCGCATTCTCTCTCAGATTGAACGGCAATGGACGAAACATAGTGACCACCTCCAACGATGTTATATCTACGATTTTAGGAAGCACTGATAAATTCAGCCGCGCCATCTTGACGCATCTTTTTTGCCCGAACTTTGTCGGCAAATCCTCCACATAGCGTTGGCTATGCGTCCGGTTTGCCTCCTTGTTCGGACGAAAAAATCTACGCCAATCTGACGAACTTCATTTTATCAGCGATTCCTTTATTATAGCAATAACACGCCCGCTTTTCAATACGCGCACAAAAAAGGACGGCGCACAGCACCGCCCTCCATATCACAGCGTCGCAAGCATATCCTGTACGCCCTTCAGATATGTGTCGCGCGCAAAGTTCACGAGTTCGCCCGACTTGCGCAGCTTCACCTCGATGCTGCCGGTCTCGAGTGTCTTCGGTCCTATGGCGATGCGCACGGGGTAACCGATCAGATCGCAGTCGTTGAACTTCACGCCCGCGCGTTCGCGGCGGTCGTCGAGCAGCACGTCGACACCTGCCGCTCGCAGCTCCTCATAGATCTCCTCAGCATAGCGGAGCTGCTCGTCCACCTTTGCGTTGACCGCCACGACGACAACCTCGTAGGGCGCAATCGCACGCGGCCATATGATGCCGCTCTCATCGTGATTCTGCTCGATTGCCGCCGCCATCGTACGCCCGACGCCGATGCCGTAGCAGCCCATCTGCAGGGGCTGCGACTTGCCCGTCTCATCGAGGAAGGTTGCGCCCATCGCCGCGCTGTACTTCGTGCCGAGCGCGAAGATCTGCCCTGCCTCGATGCCGCGCCCGATGTGGAGATGTCCGTGCTCGCAGACGGGGCATTCATCGCCTTCCTCCACGAGGCGGATGTCCGCCACCGTCACCGCGCCAAAGTCGCGCTGCGGATTGACGTTGATATAGTGGAAGTCCGCCTCGTTCGCACCGGAGACAGCATTGTGCATCCGCATCGCCGTCTCGTCAACGACAATATGCGTGCCCTCCTTGATGCCGATCGGACTCATAAAGCCGGGGCAGCCGCCCGCCGCCCGAATCGCCTCCTCGTCCGCCATGCGCAGCTCGCGTGCGCCCGGAACGGCGTTCATGAGTTTCACCTCGTTGACCTCGTGGTCGCCGCGCAGGAAGGCGAGAATCAGGGTATCGTCCTCCGACTGATAGGCGACCGCCTTGATTGTCTTTTCGACGGGAATCTTGAGATACTCCGCGAGCAGAGCAATCGTGTGCGTACCGGGCGTTGCCACCTTCTCGAGCGGCAGCTCCTCCTCGTGGGGCGCGTCGATCGGACGCAGTGCCGCCTTCTCATCGCTTGCCGCATAGCTGCACGCATCGCAGCACGCAATGCGCGACTCGCCCTCGGGCGCGAGTACGGTGAACTCCTCGGAGTGTCCGCCGCCGATTGCGCCGCTGTCCGCCTCCACCGCGCGGAAGTCGAGCCCGCAGCGCGTGAATACATTTGTGTACGCATCGTACATCTTGCGGTAGGACTCATTCATCCCCTCGATGTCCTTGTCGAAGGAGTAGAGATCCTTCATGATGAACTCGCGGCTGCGCATGACACCAAAGCGTGGGCGGCGCTCGTCGCGGAACTTATCCTGAATCTGATAGAGGAGCACGGGCAGCTGCTTGTAGGAACGCAGCTCGTCGCGCACAAGCGCCGTAATCATCTCCTCATGCGTCGGGCCCATGCAGAACTCGCGGTCATGACGATCCTTCACGCGGATCATCTCCGCACCGTACGCAGCCCAGCGCCCGCTCTCCTCCCAGAGCTCGGACGGCTGGAGGATCGGCATCATGATTTCCTGTCCGCCCGCTGCGTCCATCTCCTCGCGGATGATCTGCTCGATCTTGCGGATCGTCCGCCACGCGAGCGGCAGATAGGTATACATCCCGCCCGCAGACTTGCGGATCAGACCCGCGCGGTACATGAGCTGATGACTGGCGATCTCCGCCTCCGCAGGCGTATTTCTGAGTGTGGGCGCATACAGATTCGTGGCTCTCATGACGTTTTGCGTTCCTCCAGTATCATATCAATCTCCCGAAACAGTTCGGGCAGCAGTTCTTCTTCCTTCACCTTGCGGATGACCTCGCCCTTGCGGAAAATAAGGCCTTCCCCATTTCCGCCCGCAATGCCGACATCCGCGCCGCGCGCCTCACCCGGGCCGTTGACGACGCAGCCCATGACCGCGACCTCGATCGGATCTTCCATGCCGCGCAGACGCTCCTCAACCTTCTCCGCGATCTCCACGAGGTTGATGCTCGTGCGTCCGCAGGTCGGACAGGCGACGAGCGTCGGACCGTACTCCTTCAGTCCGAGCGCCTTCAAAATTTCATTTGCCGTACGCACCTCGACCACGGGATCGCCCGTGAGCGAGATGCGGATCGTGTCGCCGATTCCCTCGGCGAGCAGCGCGCCGACACCGACCGAGGACTTGATGATCCCCGTGCCCGCCGTGCCCGCCTCCGTGATTCCGAGGTGGAGCGGGTAGTCCACGCGCTCGCTCATGAGACGGTAGGCAGCGAGTGTCAACGGCACATCGTGCGCCTTGAGCGAGATCTTCATATCGTAGAAGTCCAGCTCCTCAAGGACGCGCACATGCTCCATCGCGGACGCAACGAGCGCCTCCGCCGTAATGCCGCCGTATTTCGTCAGCATCTTGTGATCGAGCGATCCGGCGTTGACGCCGATGCGGATGGGGATGCCCCCCTCGCGCGCCGCCGCGACGACCTTCTTGACGCGCTCCGTCCCGCCGATATTGCCGGGGTTGATGCGCAGTGCCGCAACGCCCTGCGCCATCGCCTCGAGCGCGAGCTTGTAGTCAAAGTGGATGTCCGCAACGAGCGGCGTCTTGACCTGCCGCACGATATTGCCGAGGTTCTTCGCCGCCGCCATGTCGGGCACGGCAACGCGCACAATGTCGCAGCCCGCCGCCGCGAGCTCTCTGATCTGCTGTACCGTCGCCTCCGTGTCCGTCGTCTTGGTGTTGCACATCGACTGGACGGAGATCGGCGCCCCGCCTCCGATGGGAATATTTCCAATGTGGATCTGCCGCGTCGCGCGGCGTTCATACATCGCCATAGAGAGGGTCAGCCTCCTGCAAAGATACGAACAACATCATTTTTCATCGCGAGCAGCATGAGCAGAACGATCAGCCCCACGCCCGCATTCTGGACATAGTGCATGACCTTCGGACTCAGCGGCTTGCCGCGCACCGCCTCGACACAGAGCGTGAGGAAATGCCCGCCGTCCAGTGCCGGCACGGGCAGCAGATTGATGATCGCAAGGTTCAGACTGAGGAGCGCCGCAAAGTTCAGCAGCGGCACAATACCCATCTCCGCGACCTCACCCGCCATCTGTGCAACGCCAATCGGCCCCGCGAGCTCCGAACCCGACAGCTCGAGGATAATGCGGTAGAGCGCGTCGATCATCATGACGATGATCATCGCCGTGCGCTCGAACGCCATCGAGACGGATTGGAAGAAGCCGGGGTACGTGCTCTCATAGGCATTCACGATGCCTATGACACCACGGTCATGGGATGCATCGTAATGCGGCGTCACACTCACCGTCAGCTCCTGCCCCGCGCGATCCACCTGCATCGTCAGGGGTACCGTCCCATGATTTGTGCGGATGGCATCCACCATCTCCTGCCACGTCTCAATGGGTTGACCATCGATGGCAAGCACGCGGTCATTCGCCATGAGTCCCGCCTCTGCGGCAGGATTGTCCGCGAGCACCGTACCGAGCACAGGTGCGGGATTCGGCGTCTGCACGCCTGCAAAGAAGAAGATGCCGAAGAAGAGCACAACGGGCAGGATAAAGTTCATCACCGAGCCTGCGAGGATGACGATCATGCGCGAGAGGATCGGTTTGCGGCAGTAGCCGCGCTCCCCTGCCTCATTGTCGTCCGCCGTCATGCCCGCAATGTCGTTGAAGCCGCCAAGCGGTACAATGCGAATCGAATAGACCGTCTCGCCGTAGCGGAAGCTGACGAGGCGCGGTCCGAAGCCGATGGCGAACTCATCCACGCGCATGCCCGTCAGCTTCGCCGTAATGAAATGCCCCAGTTCGTGCACAAAGACGAGCAGACCAAATACAAATACCGTCGCAAGAATTTTTTCTAACATCCAAGCTCCTTTATGATTCCATGCTTATCGAAGCACAAAGTAAATCGTATAGTAGTAGACGAGCGGCGCCGTAAAGAGGACGCTGTCAAAGCGATCCCAGATGCCGCCGTGCCCTGGGATGATTGCGCCCGAGTCCTTGATCCCCGTGTGACGCTTCATGAGCGACTCCACGAGATCGCCGAGCGTGCCGAGGATGGCGATTGCCGCGCCGAGCCCCGCCATCTGCGGCAGGGGCATATCGAGGACATAGCCCAGCCCCGCCACCGCCGCAATCGTGCCGACGAGACCGCCGAGGAAGCCCTCCATCGTCTTGTTCGGACTGATCGCAGGCGCGAGCTTGTGAGAGCCGAACGCGCGCCCCGCAAAATAGGCAAAGCTGTCGCTCGCCCACGTACCGATGAACATGACCCAGACCATCGCCGCGCCGAGGCTGAACGTCTCAATCGGTGTGACATACATGCCGCCCGTGAGATCGCGCAGCATGATGAGATGTGCAAACGGCAGCCCGATGTATGCAATGCCCGCCACGGAAATGCCGACATCCGGCACGGACACATCCCCGCGCAGAATCACGGACGTTAGGAGCGCGAGCACTGTGGACGCCGTCATCGCAAGCAGGATGAGATCCAGCTGTCCCATGTAGGCACCGTAGAGCATGCCGCCGATGCCGAGCAGCCCCGAGAAGAGCGTCGGATTCCCCCCGCGATGCGAGAAGGCACGCGTAAACTCAAACCACGCGAGTAGGGCAAGCACCGCACCCGCAATGGCAAACGTCGTCCCGCCCTCCTGAATCACATAGGCGGCAAGGACAATGCCGATCGTTCCGGATATAATGCGTGTAATCAAAGACTGCCTCCCATTTATTCCTCGGTCAGTCCGCCGAAGCGGCGACTGCGCCCTGCAAAATCCTCAATCGCACGCGCCAGTTCCTCCGGCGTAAAGTCCGGCCAATGCGTATCCGTAAAGTAGAGCTCCGCATATGCCGACTGCCAGAGGAGGAAGTTGCTGAGCCTGAGGTCGCCGCTCGTGCGGATAAAGAGGTCGACAGGCGGGTCACCCGCCGTATCGAGCACATTCGAAAAGAGCTCCTCCTCGATCTCCTCGGGTGCAATCTCCCCCGCCGCTGCCCGCGCAGCAATCGTACGCACGGCGCGCACAATCTCATCCTGACTGCCGTAGTTCGCCGCGAGGTTGAAGTGAATGCCCGTATTCTGCGCCGTGCGTGCCTCTGCCTCCTCCATGCGGCGCAGGAATCGCTCCGTAAAGCGGTCACGGCGGCCTATGAAGCTCATGCGCACATTTTCCGCATGCATCTCTGCGATCTCCTTCTCCAAAAAGGAGTCAAAGAGATTCAGCAGGAAATCAACCTCACGCTGTGGCCGCTTCCAATTCTCCGTAGAGAATGCATAGGCCGTCAGCACCTCGATGCCCATATCCGATGCGGCGCGCACAATGCGCTTGAGCGTACGCGCCCCCGCCTCGTGCCCTGCCGAGCGCGAACGCCCCTGTGCCTTTGCCCATCGTCCGTTTCCGTCCATAACAATCGCAATATGACGCGGCAGCGCTGCATGGTCAACCGCAAGATTGGAAGGAAGATGATCCCCGTCCGGGGTCGGCGCACTCTTCCCGCCGCCAAATATCTTTCTCCACATCGTCTCTCTTCCGTCCTCCTCGCATTCTGCCAAAACACCCCTCCGACAGTCGCCGGAAGGGGCTGTATCCGCTCAGCGGAGTGCTTCCTCACAGGCTGTGACGGAGGCGCTCCGCGCGGGCGCAGGGGTCAATGTAAGCACAGTGTGTCCGCCGCTCTCCTGCGCGCGAACGACATAGAGCGACGTTTCGTCCACGGCAAAGAAATCCCGGGGAGAACGTGTTTCCCGCAAGTCATAGGCGCCCCCATCCGCCTCGATCTGCGGGCGGACATCCGTCCACAGACGCGCCAAACGGTGATCTCCCATCAGATCTCCATGACCTCTTTTTCCTTCGCCGCGCGCATCTCTTCCATCTGCTTGACGAATTTGTCCACGAGCTTCTGCACGGAGTCCTGCCCGCGCTTGGACTCGTCCTCGTTGATCTCCTTGTCCTTCTCGAGCTTCTTGATCGCCTCGTTCGCATCGCGGCGGATGTTGCGCAGGGCGACCTTTGCCTCCTCCGTCTTCTTGCCGACTGTCTTAATGAGCTCCTTGCGGCGCTCCTGCGTCGGCTGCGGAATCGCGAGGCGGATCACCGTGCCGTCCGAGTTCGGCGAGAGACCGAGATCAGACTTCGAGATTGCAATCTCGATCTCGTGCAGGATGGACTTCTCCCACGGCGTAATGACGATCATATGCGGCTCGGGCACCGTCACCTTTGCGAGCTGGTTGACCGAGGTCGGCGTGCCGTAGTACGGCACCATCACCTTATCGAGGAGGTTCGGCGTCGCACGCCCCGCACGCAGGGAGGAGAACTCCCGGCGAAGCGCCTCAATCGCCTTGTTCATATTTGCTTCATGCTTTGTAAGAATTTCCTTGATCATACAGCTTCGCCTCCTACGGTCGTTCCAATCGGCTCTCCAAACGATGCACGTGCGATATTCGCGTATTCGTCGATATTAAATACCACAATGGGAATCTTATTCTCCATACACAGACTCGTCGCCGTCGCATCCATCACCGCCAGCCCCTTCTTGAGGATGTCGATATAGGTCAGCGTCTCAAAGCGGTGCGCATCGGGGTTCTTGTTTGGATCGGAGTCATAGATGCCGTCCGTCCCCTTCTTCGCCATGAGGATCACATCCGCCTCGATCTCCGCCGCGCGCAGCGCTGCCGTCGTATCCGTCGAGAAATATGGATTGCCCGTCCCCGCACCAAAGATCACGACGCGCCCCTTCTCCATGTGGCGGATTGCGCGGCGGCGGATGTACGGCTCGGCGACCTGACGCATCTCGATCGCGCTCTGCACACGCGTATCGACATCCTGCTTCTCGAGCGCGTCCTGCAGCGCGAGCGCATTCATCACCGTCGCCATCATGCCCATATAGTCCGCAGTCGTACGATCCATGCCCTTTGCACTGCCCGCAAGGCCGCGCCAGATATTTCCGCCGCCGACCACGATTGCAACATCAATGCCGTGATCGCGCACCTTCTTGATCTGCGCGGCAATCTCCTCGACAACCGCAGGGTTGATGCCAAATCCCTGATCGCCCGCGAGAGCCTCTCCGCTGAGTTTCAAAACGACACGGCGATATTTCGCTTCCACGATGACTCCTCCTGTCTGTTCTTTGCGTCATTATATCACATTACAGGGAAAAAATCCCCTGTCCGTCTGCAAAAAAGGGGCGCCATGCGAAGCAAAAATATGCCCCGCATAACAGCCCCTTCATTTCATCACATTACTGCATCTGTGCAGCAACCTCCGCAGCGAAATCTTCCTGCTTCTTCTCGATGCCCTCGCCGAGCTGGAAGCGCGTGAACGCCTTGACCTCGACGCCGCCGAGCACAGCCGAGACCTTCTGCTCGGGATCCTTCACGAACTTCTGCTCGAGCAGGCAGACCTCCTCGTAGAACTTGTTGATGCGCCCCTCGACCATCTTCTCGACGATCTTCTCGGGCTTGCCCTCCTCGAGTGCCTGCTTGCGAAGCACTTCCTTCTCATGCTCGATGTCGTCCGCCGTCACGCCGGAGCGGTCGATTGCAAGCGGGGATGCCGCAGCAATCTGCATCGCGATATCCTTGCCGAGCTGCTCATCGCCGCCCGAGAGCTCCACGAGAATGCCAATCTTTCCGCCCATGTGGATGTACGTTGCAACGCGCCCCGCACTCTCATAACGCGCAAAGCGGCGCAGCGAAATCTTCTCGCCAATCGTCGCTGTCGCCTCGGTGATGAGGGAGGCGACATCCTTGCCGTCGAGCTGGCTCGCGTTCAGCGCATCGAGATCGGCGGGATTCGTCTCCGCAATGTGCTTTGCAACCTTTGCGCTCAGCTCACGGAACTGCTCATTGCCCGCTGCGAAATCCGTCTCACAGTTGATCTCAACGATTGCACCGACCTTCGCATCTGCCGTGAGATACGCCGTCACAGCGCCCTCGGCAGCAATGCGACCCGCCTTCTTCTCCGCCTTTGCAATGCCCTTCTCGCGCAGATAGTCGATTGCCTTCTGCATATCGCCGTCCGTCTCCGCGAGCGCCTTCTTGCAGTCCATCATGCCCGCGCCCGTACGCTCACGCAGTTCCTTTACCATTGCAGCAGTGATTGCCATTGTATTTCCTCCCAATGTTTCAAAAAAAGGGGGCAAGGGATAATATCCCTTACCCCTCTGTTCGTTTCCTTACTCAGCCACAGCCGTTTCCGGTGCACCGCCCTGATTGCCCTCGAGCACAGCGTCCGCCATGCAGCCCGTGAGGAGCTTCACCGCACGGATTGCGTCGTCGTTGCCCGGGATCACATAGTCGATCTCGTCCGGATCGCAGTTCGTGTCGACAATCGCAACGATGGGGATGTTCAGCTTGCGTGCCTCAGCAACCGCAATGCGCTCCTTGCGCGGGTCAACCACGAAGAGTGCACCCGGCAGGCGGTTCATATCCTTGATGCCGCCGAGATAGCGCTCGAGCTTCTCCTTCTCGTGACGCAGCCCCTGCGCCTCTTTCTTCGTCAGGAGCTCAAGCGTACCGTTCTCCTCCATCTCCTCAAGCGTCTTGAGGCGGTGGATGCGGCGCTGAATCGTCTGGAAGTTCGTCATCATGCCGCCGAGCCAGCGCTCATTGACATAGAACATATTCGCACGCAGAGCCTCCTCACGGATTGCCTCCTGTGCCTGCTTCTTCGTGCCGATAAAGAGCACGGACTTGCCTTCCTGCGCAACACTGCGGAGGAAGTTGTACGCCTCGTCCACCTTGCGCACCGTCTTCTGCAGATCGATGATGTAGATGCCGTTGCGCTCCGTGAAGATGTAACGCGCCATCTTCGGGTTCCAGCGGCGGGTCTGATGTCCAAAGTGGACGCCTGCCTCCAGAAGCTGCTTCATAGAAATTACTGCCATGAAAAATACCTCCTGTTGTTCTTCCGCGCCCCTCATCCGCTGCACCACCGCACACAGTGCGGCACAGAGCAGCTATCGGGCACGCGTGATTTTTAAGGAATCGCTGATAAAATGAAGTCTGTCAGATTGGTGCAGATTTTTTGTCCTGTCAAGGAGACAAACCGGACACATAGCAAAGGCTATGTGGAGGATTTGTCGACGATGGCAGGGCGAAAAAGATGTGCCAAGATGGCAGTACTGAATTCATCAGTGCTTCCTAAACACTGCGGGATATTATAGCATAAGAAATTCTGCAAGGCAACGCCCCAACGAATTTTTTACAAGAAAAAATGGAGAGCGGCAGCTCTCCATCTGTCAAACAAAAGTATGTTTACTGTGCCTTCGGCACAGCCTCCGTCACATCGACGCCCTTCGGCGCATAGAGGATGATCGTGCTCGACACCACGCGCGCCGTACCGTGCAGCACATAGCACGCGCCGTTCAGGAAGTCGCAGACGCGCCGACGCTCCGGCTCGTTCAGGCAGTCGAAGTTGACCGTCACTGCAATGCCCTGCTTGAGCTGTTTCACCGCAGCGCCCACATCATCATAGCGGCGCGGGCGATGAATGCGCACCTTGAGCTCCGCCACCTTCGTTGTATGCACAGTCAGCGGCGTGCCGCCGTCCCCCGTCGCAGTTGTGCGCGATGCAGAAGAGAACGTGCTATAGGACGTACCCGCATAGGACACGGTACCGCCATTCACGACTTTACGCGTATTCAGCTCCTCGGTACGCTGCTGTATCGCGGGCTGCGCCACAGACTGAACAACCTCTTCCTCGTCCTCATAACTGTCGGCATCAGAAGGAAAAAAAATGTCTACCACGCGCGAGCCCATATCTTTCACGCGTGAAAACAACGAATTTGCACTCATTTGTCTCTTCCTTCCTCATAGATGTAAATTTCAAGAAAATTTGTGATAGCTTCTCATAATAGTAACGGAGTCATACTATCACATTTCTTTCAGAAAAGCAAGGAGAACGAAATAAAAGGAAAACTTCCTGTATGTATTAGGATTTTTCTACTATTCCTTCTGCATTGCTTCATTTGCGTGCATTCTTTGCCGCACGCCCGCGCGCCGTACGATCGAGAATCGCCTTGCGCAGGCGGATGTTCTCGGGTGTCACCTCGACCAGCTCGTCGTCATTGATGTACTCAAGCGCCTGCTCGAGACTCAGAATGCGCGGCGGCGTCAGGCGAATCGCCTCATCCGAGGCGGACGTACGCATATTCGTGACATTCTTCTTCTTGCAGGGATTGATGTCCATGTCGATGTCACGGGAATTTTCGCCCACGATCATCCCCTCATAGACCTGCTGCCCCGGCGAGATGAACATCGTGCCGCGATCCTGCAGGGAGAAAATGCCATAGCCCGTCGTCTCGCCCTGCTCGAACGCCACAAGCGAACCGTGCGTACGGCCGCTCATATCTCCCTTGTACGGCACATAGCCGTGGAAGATATGATTCATGATGCCGTTGCCCTTCGTGTTCGTCAGAAGCTCCGAGCGGAAGCCGATGAGTCCGCGCGCAGGGATAAAGAACTCCATGCGGATATAGCCCGACAGCTCCGTCATATTCGACAGCTCCGCCTTGCGCGTGCCGAGCGACTCCATCACCGAGCCCATGTACTCCTGCGGTACCTCGACCGTCAGATTCTCCATCGGCTCGCATTTCTGCCCGTTGATCGTCTTGTAGACAACCTCGGGCTTTCCGACCTGCAGCTCGTATCCCTCGCGGCGCATCTGCTCGATCAGGATCGAGAGGTGCAGCTCGCCGCGCCCCGAGACCTTGAACACATCCGCCGAATCCGTCTCCTCGACGCGCATCGCGACATTCGTCTCGATCTCCTTGAAGAGGCGGTCACGCAGATGACGCGAGGTCACAAACTGCCCCTCACGCCCCGCAAACGGGCTCGTGTTGACGCCAAACGTCATCGAGAGCGTCGGCTCATCAATGTTGATTGTCGGCAGCGCCTCGGGATTCTCCGCATCTGCCACCGTGTAGCCGATGCTCACATCGCCGAGACCCGTGAGTGCCACAATCTCGCCCATGCCCGCCTCATTCACATCGACACGCCGGAGACCCTGATAGACATAGACCTTGCCGATCTTTGCCTTCGTCTCATGGTCGCCGCTGATCACGACAACGGACTGATTCGGACGCACCGATCCACGGATGATGCGGCCGATTGCGACGCGCCCTACATAGTCATCCGCCTCGAGCGTTGTCACCATCATCTGCAGAGGACCGTCCGCATCGCCCTGCGGCGCCGGAATCTCCTTCACAATCGTCTGCATGAGCGGTTCCAGATTGTCGCTCTCGTCCTCCATCTTGAACTTTGCAACACCGTCGCGCGCCGTCGCATAGATCACGGGGAAGTCCAGCTGATCGTCGTCCGCATCCAGCTCCATAAAGAGCTCGAGCACCTCGTCATAGACATCATCCACACGCTGATCGGGGCGGTCAATCTTGTTGATAACCACAATCGGCTTGAGCTTCTGCTCGAGCGCCTTGCGCAGCACATACTTCGTCTGCGGCATCGGCCCCTCGAACGCATCCACGAGCAGGAGCACACCGTCCACCATGTTGAGGACGCGCTCCACCTCACCGCCGAAGTCCGCATGACCCGGCGTATCGACAATGTTGATCTTGATGTCATCGTAGAGAATCGCCGTATTCTTCGAAAGAATCGTGATTCCGCGCTCACGCTCAATATCGCCCGAGTCCATCACGCGCTCACCCACCTGCTCGTTCGAGCGGAACACGTGACTCTGACGCAGCATCGCATCCACAAGCGTCGTCTTGCCGTGATCGACGTGTGCGATGATTGCAATATTGCGCAGCTTATCATTCGTCGTCATATATTAAATGTGCCTCCCCAAAAGTATCCGTTCCAAAAGATAGCTTGTCTATCTTATTATAGGAATCGTGCTTTGTCAACAAGATTATGAGCAGCTGCTATAATTTGCAAAAGAAAAAAGTCCCCGAACACGCGGGGACTTCGTGCAGCATTATTATTTTACCTTGTTCTGCGCCTCAACCGAACGCTGCCAATTCTTGTAGAACTGTTCAGAGAGGGACGAGAACGTCGCAACCGTATTTCCGTCCGACTTGTTTGCGCGCACCTCATACGTGTAGAGGAGCTCATTCGAACCGGAGCGGTAGACATCGAAGAAGAACGTGGTACGGCTGTTGTTCGCAACCGTCAGGATAATGTATGCATCCGCATAGGCGGCAACATTCTCCTTGAAGATCTTCGCTGCATCGCGGCGTGGGAGGGTCTTCAGATCGATGCCCTTGTCCGTCTGAATGCCATTTGCGACCGTATCATAGGTCACAATATTCGCGTGCGTAATGCGGCTCGCATCCGAAATGACCTGCGTCAGAATCTCGATCGAAGGTGCCGTTTCCTCAACCTGAACATAGAGAGGAGCACCGACCGCCAAGCGGTTGACATTCGTGATGACAGCGCCCTCCGGCAGCGTCACCTTGTCAGAATAGGGGGACGCTCCTGCCTGAACCGCAAAAAGCGTAAGGCACAGAACAAGCGCCATCTGGACGAATCTCTTCATGAATACATCTCCTCCTTAAAACTCTCATTTCACCTTTTGCCATTCTACACCATAATCATATATTTGACAAGAAAAAGGAAATGAGAGCACAAAAAAACCGTATCGTATATGATACGGCTAAAGTCAATGGCAGGGGCAGTAAGACTTGAACTCACAACCTACGGTTTTGGAGACCGTTGCTCTACCAGTTGAGCTATACCCCTATGGGGCGACTTATGGGGATCGAACCCATGTATGCTGGAGCCACAATCCAGTGTGTTAACCACTTCACCAAAGCCGCCATATGAATTTTTTAAAAGAACTCGTGAACCGCGCGATTCACGAGTCCCTTTTGCGGCAACTACCTACTCTCCCACGTCGTCTCCAACGAAGTACCCTCGGCCTTTGAACGCTTAACTACTGTGTTCGGAATGGGAACAGGTGGAACCGCTCAGGCATCATCACCGCATCTTCTTGAGTGTTGTACACTCAAAACTTCACAGAAGAAACTTCAAGCAAATTGAATAATGTAATGTAAGTCAAGCCCTCGACCGATTAGTGCTGGTCAGCTGCACACATTGCTGTGCTTCCACACCCAGCCTATCTACCTTGTCTTCTTCAAGGGGTCTTACTTCCTTATAGGAATGAGATACTTCATCTCGGGACGGGCTTCACGCTTAGATGCTTTCAGCGTTTATCCCTTCCGGACGCAGCTACCCGGCCGTGCCCTTGGCAGGACAACCGGTACACCGTTGGTCCGTCCACTCCGGTCCTCTCGTACTAGGAGCAGCCTCCCTCATGTATCT
>NZ_CP016201.1:1865997-1868623 GCF_001683335.1 Selenomonas sp. oral taxon 126 | reverse complement strand
AGCCCTACTTTCGTACCTGCTCGACCCGTCAGTCTCGCAGTCAAGCTCCCTTCTGCCTTTATGCTCTTCGCGCGATTTCTGTCCGCGCTGAGGGAACCTTTGGACGCCTCCGTTGCTCTTTCGGAGGCGACCGCCCCAGTCAAACTGCCCGCCTGGTACTGTCCCGAACACTGTTAATGTTCCGGTTAGATCCTTAGCATATAAAGGCCGGTATCCCAACGGTGACTCCGATAGTTCTAGCGATCTATCCTCCCAGTCTCCCGGCTATCCTGTACGTTATATGCCAAAGACCAATGCCAAGCTGCAGTAAAGCTCCATGGGGTCTTTCTGTCCAGTCGCGGGTAACCTGCATCTTCACAGGTATTTCAATTTCACCGGGTCCCTCGTTGAGACAGTGCCCAAATCGTTACGCCTTTCGTGCGGGTCGGAACTTACCCGACAAGGAATTTCGCTACCTTAGGACCGTTATAGTTACGGCCGCCGTTTACAGGGGCTTCAGTTCGCTGCTTCACCTTACGGCTAACAACTCTCCTTAACCTTCCTGCACCGGGCAGGCGTCAGCACCTATACTTCAGCTTGCGCTTTCGCAGGCACCTGTGTTTGTGGTAAACAGTCGCTTGGGCCTCTTTTCTGCCGCCGCCAACAGCTCCAACAGTAAATGTCTTCACCACCAGCGGCCATCCTTTTCCCGAAGTTACGGATGCATTTTGCCGAGTTCCTTAACGAGGGTTTTCCCGCGCACCTTAGGATTCTCTCCCCGCCTACCTGTGTCGGTTTTGGTACGGGCGGACGTCTTCTCGTTAGAAGCTTTTCTTGGCAGTGTAGTGCAGCTGAATTCAGATTGACCGTAGTCTTTCCTATCGATCGGTTCTCGGCCTTGTAGTATGGGGATTTGCCTCCATACTAGCCTACCGCCTTCGACACGCACATCCAATCGCGTGCTCAGCTTCCTTCCTGCGTCACTCCATCCTCAAACGAAGACGCCCGGTACTGGAATTTTCGCCAGTTGTCCATCGCCTATGCTTTTCGCCTCGGCTTAGGTCCCGACTAACCCCGGGACGACGAGCGTTGCCCGGGATACCTTAGGCTTTCGGTGGACAGGATTCTCACCTGTCGTTTCGCTACTCATACCGGCATTCTCACTTCTTATCCGTCCAGCAGTCCTTCCGGTCTACCTTCGTCCGGATAAGAACGCTCCCCTACCCAAAGTTACATAGTAACTTTGCCGCGGCTTCGGTTCTGTGCTTTAGCCCCGGATATTTTCGGCGCAGGGCCTCTCGACCAGTGAGCTATTACGCACTCTTTTAATGGTGGCTGCTTCTGAGCCAACATCCTGGTTGTTTTCGAAGTCCTACATCCTTCTCCACTTAGCACAGCATTTGGGACCTTAGCCGGCGGTCTGGGCTGTTTCCCTCTTGAATACGGGTCTTATCACTCGCATTCTGACTCCCAGGCTGCCCATATGAGCCATTCGTAGTTTGACTGGGGTCGGTAGGCTTTACGCCCCCTTGCCCGATCAGTGCTCTACCGTCTCTATGGTTATTCGCCTGAGGCTAGCCCTAAAGCTATTTCGGGGAGAACCAGCTATCTCCACGTTCGATTGGCATTTCACCCCTATACACATCTCATCCCAACATTTTTCAACATGCACGGGTTCGGTCCTCCACTCATTTTTACCTGAGCTTCAACCTGGACATGTATAGATCACTGTGGTTTCGGGTCTAATCCATGCTACTTGACGCCCTCTTAAGACTCGCTTTCGCTTCGGCTCCGCGTCTCCCGCTTAACCTCGCAGCATAAATTAACTCGCCGGTTCATTCTTCAATAGGCACGCCGTCGCACATGTAAAGTGCTCCGACTGTTTGTAGACATACGGTTTCAGGTTCTATTGCACTCCCCTCCCGGGGTTCTTTTCACCTTTCCCTCACGGTACTCATCGCTATCGGTCGTTTCGATGTATTTAGCCTTGGATGGTGGTCCACCCTGCTTCCCACTGGGTTCCTCGTGCCCTGTGGTACTCTGGATTCCTGCCCGCTTTTCACTCTTTCGTGTACGAGGGTCTCACTCTCTTTGCCGCACCTTCCCAGATGCTTCCACTAAAGTGTCCAGTTTGTTGCAGGTCCGCAACCCCAAACAACCGAAGTCATTTGGTTTGGGCTCTTCCCGTTTCGCTCGCCGCTACTCAGGGAATCTCTTTGATTTCTTTTCCTCCGACTACTTAGATGTTTCAGTTCATCGGGTGTTTTCTCCTTATCTCGTAGATAAGGTGACAAGACGTTACTCTTGCCGGGTTGCCCCATTCGGAAATCCATGAGTCTATGCTTACTTGCAGCTCGTCATGGCTTATCGCAGCTGATCGCGTCCTTCTTCGTTTCGAAACGCCTAGGCATCCGCCGTATGCCCTTCTAAACTTGACTTACGTCTTACGACTTTTGTCATCAGTTTAAAGGTATTTTCGCTTTATCCTAATTTGCTTGGGAAAATCTTTTAGTGAGGACTGTTCTGCTTCCTACGCTCATGATTTCGCCCCTTCCACCACGCGTTGCGTGGTCCCCCTCCCCCGCAAGCAGGGGAGGCTGAAGGTGACGCCAATCTCGCTCTCTTAGCTTCCCCCGTTTACGGGGGG
>NZ_CP016201.1:1826255-1864699 GCF_001683335.1 Selenomonas sp. oral taxon 126 | reverse complement strand
CACCAACCAGCTAATCAGACGCAGACCCATCGACAGGTGATAGCATAAAAAGAGGCCATCTTTCATCGAGAGAGGATGCCCTCCCTCGACTTCATTCGGTATTAGCATTCCTTTCGGAATGTTGTCCCCATCCTGTCGGCAGGTTGTCTACGTGTTACTCACCCGTTTGCCACTAGATTCTCTAAGAGCAAGCTCTCAAATTATCCCGTTCGACTTGCATGTGTTAAGCACGCCGCCAGCGTTCGTCCTGAGCCAGGATCAAACTCTCCGCTAATGCGGAAATTCGATTCACTCAGTCACTCATCTTGGGCATCTTTTCCACTCTGTCTGTGTCGGCAAATCCTCCACGTAGCTCTATGCTACGCGTCCGGTTTGCCTCCTTGACAGATCGCAAAATCTGCTCCAACCTGAGCAACTTCGTCTCATCTCATTTCCTTCCGGAAGAGTCATTTCATGACTCGTCAATTTCTTGTAAAAGAATTGTGTTCGTTGACTAACATCAACGATGTTGCATCTGGCTTGTTAGAAGTTATTCTAACATGTTTTGCATTGTGTAGTTTTCAGGGTACATCCTGCGCCGTTTCTAGGTTTGTGGAGTTTTTCATCTCCGCGCTGCCCTCATCGGCGCGACTGTCATAATATAACACAGAGGGCGACTCCTCGTCAACCCCCTTTTTTCATTTTCTGCATCTTTTTGATAAAATTCCATCCCCCTCATGCGTCGTACGTAAAGTTGAGCTCCGTCCGCGCTACGAGCAGCGGCGCATTTGCATCTTTCTCCGAGAGAACGACGGGGGCGAGAGGCCACGCAACACCGATCTCGGGGTCGTCCCAGCGGATATTGCCATCGCAGTCGGGCGCATAGAAGTTGTCCGCCTTATACTGCACCTCCACGTCGTCGGTCAGTGTGATGAATCCGTGGGCAAACCCGCGCGGGATAAAGAGCTGGCGATAGTTCTCCGCCGAGAGCTCGACGCCGACCCATTTCGCATACGTCGGTGAGCCGCGGCGAATGTCGACGGCAACATCGAAGATTGCACCGCGCGAGACACGCAGCAGCTTTGCCTGTGCCATTGGGTTCAGCTGATAGTGCAGTCCGCGCAGTGTTCCCTTCTGCGCCGAGAAGGAATGATTGTCCTGCACAAAGTCGACGGTGATGCCCGCATCCTCCATCTTCTTTTTCGACCAGCTCTCCATAAACCAGCCGCGCGCATCGCCGAACACCTGCGGCTCAAGGATGCGAACGCCCGCAAGTGCTGTTTCAATTACATTCATACAATGCTCCTATATATCCTTGATAAGTCGCTTCAAATAAACACCATATTCATTCTTGGCGAGAGGGTCGGCAAGACGCAGCACCTGCTCTGCGTCGATGTAGCCCATGCGGTAGGCGATTTCCTCGATACAGGAGATCTTGAGCCCCTGCCGCGCCTGTATGGTCTGAACAAATGCAGCCGCCGAGAGCAGTGACTCGTGGGTTCCCGTATCGAGCCACGCATAGCCGCGTCGCAGTCGTTCCACGTGGAGCTTCCCCGCCGCAAGATACGCCTTGTTGACATCCGTAATCTCGAGCTCTCCACGTGCCGACGGACGGATGCCGCGCGCGATCTCAACGATGTCGCTGTCATAAAAGTAAAGCCCCGTGACAGCATAGTTCGACTGCGGCTCTTTGGGCTTTTCCTCAAGTGTGAGCGCATTTCCTGCATCATCGAAGGAAACAACGCCGTAACGCTCGGGATCGGAGACATAGTAGGCAAAGACGGTCGCCCCATCATCCCGCCGCACAGCACGCTGCAGAACCTGCGCGAAATCCGAGCCGTAGAAAATGTTATCACCGAGCACAAGCGCACAGCCCTCGCCCGCAATAAAGTCTGCACCGATGATGAACGCCTGTGCGAGTCCGTCCGGACTCGGCTGCACAGCATAGGAAATGGATATCCCCAGCTGGCTGCCGTCGCCGAGCAGCTCCTGATAGAGCGCACTGTCGTTCGGCGTGGTGATGATGAGAATGTCCTTGATTCCCGCAAGCATCAGTGCACTCAGCGGATAGTAGATCATCGGTTTGTCGTAGATCGGCATGAGCTGCTTGGATACAACCTTCGTAAGCGGATAGAGGCGTGTTCCCGAGCCGCCCGCAAGAATAATTCCCTTCGTTATCATCCCGTCACCTCTCTGCATTTAGGAAGCACTGATAAATTCAGCCACGCCATCTTGACGTATCTTTTTTGCCCGCACTGTGTCGACAAATCCTCCACATAGCCCTTGCTATGCGTCCGGTTTGTCTCCTTGTTCGGACGAAAAAATCTACGCCAATCTGACGGACTTCATTTTATCAGCGATTCCTTTATTTGTATTTCATTTTATGACGTTTTGCGAGATAAGGCAAGAAAAACCTGCCGCATTTTCACGCGACAGGTTTTTGAACGAATCCTTTTCGTATCTACTTGAACATTTCCATTGTATGTGCAACGAGAATGCCAAACGGTGTACCGATGACATAACCCATCAGTGCCATCAGAATGCCGACAGGGACAAGCGAGCCGGAATACGTGCCCGCAAGTACAGGCGCGGATGCCGTGCCGCCGATGTTTGCAAGTGAGGCAACACACGCAGTGAACATATCGAGTTTGAAGAGACGTGCAAGGAGGAACATGAGTATGAAGTGGACGCCGAGAATGATGAAGCCCGTCAAGATCCAGTAGGGTGCATCACCGAGCTCGAGCAGAGACGCACGCGAGGCGAGCAGTGCAATGACAGAGTAGAGCAGGACATTCGACATCTCTGCCGACCCCGCCACACGTCCGAGCGGCGAGACCGCACCGATGAGTCCAAGTGCTGTGATAAAGAGGATTGTCCACGTTGCCTTGTCAAAGAACGGTACTGCGGCATTGAGCATCTTGCCGACGTTCGCGCCGACTGCAGAAACAACAAGTGCTGTACCAAGCAGGAGGATGAGGCTCTGGAATGTGATCGCCCCCGTATTCAGCTTTGCATCCTCCTCAAGGCTGCGTGACACGGCATCAAGCTGAGTCGTATCTGCCTTATTCCACTTGTTGAAACGCGGTGCAAGCGTGATGAGCCAGAGCAGGAACATGACCCAGATGGAGTAGTCAATCGAGTCGACCACGAGCGCATAGCCCATATCCGCCTCCGACACACCAAGTGCCGCCTGCACAGCAACCATGTTGCCCGAGCCGCCGAGCCACGAACCGCAGAGTGCACCGAGTGCCATCCACGAATCCCCACCGATAAAGTTCTTCATAACGAGAAATGCGACGATAAAGCCGATCATGATGGTCACGGACGCAGAGAAAAAGCCGAGCAGCATCCGTGGACCGAGCTTGAGCACCTTGCGAATGTCGCAGCGCAGCAGCATGGTAAAGACCATCGCATACGTCAGCGAATTTTTCAGCCCCGCATACGCCGGCTTTGTCGCCGCCATATCCCATGTGCCGACCGTGCACAGCAGCATGGAGATGAGATAGACGAGCACGACGGCAGGCAGGTAGCGGAACAGCGTCCACCCCGTTCCCTTCTCAAGCGTCACCAGTGCACCTGCAAGCAGGATGAGCACGGCGACATAGGTAAATCCGTCCGTAATCATGATATACACTCCTTTGTTAATATAATATAACTCCTTGAAGAATCACGATAATGATTATATAATAAAGCAATAAATGAACACAATGGACTTCTTTCCCAAATTACTCTCATATATGAAAGAATTCTGTATACAAAAGGAGGATTCCCATGAAAATCACAAAGGTCGAGCTTGGAATGCTCTCCGTCCCCCTGCGTGTTCCGTTCAAGACGGCGCGCAGACGCGTGGACAGCGTAGAGGACGTCATCGTACTCATCCGCACAGATACGGGGGCAACGGGCTATGGCGAAGCACCACCAACGGGCGTTGTCACGGGCGATACGACGGGCGGCATCATTGACGCAATCCGTACGCATCTTGCTCCCCTGCTCATTGGCCGCGATGTAAACGAGTTCGAGGATCTGATCCAGTCCGTACAAAGCGCGCTCATCCACAACTCCTCGGCAAAGGCCGCCGTCGACATGGCACTCTACGATCTCTACGGACAGCTGTGGAACATCCCCGTGCACAAGCTCCTCGGCGGCGCAAAGGACGGCATCGTCACGGATATTACAATCAGCGTAAATGCCCCCGACGAGATGGCACGCGATGCACGGGATGCGATTGCCCGCGGCTACGACACGCTCAAAATCAAGGTTGGCGTCGATCCTTCGCTCGATGTGGCGCGCCTGTCTGCCGTGCGTGAGGCAGTCGGCAAAGATGTACGCATCCGCATCGACGCAAATCAGGCGTGGAAGCCGCGCGAGGCCGTACGGATTCTCGCACAGATGGCAGAAAAGGGACTTGACATCGAGCTCGTCGAGCAGCCTGTCGCCGCAGCGGACATTGACGGCCTTGCCTACGTCACGCGTGAGAGCGATATCCCCGTGCTTGCGGACGAGGCTGTATTTTCCCCTGCCGATGCCCTGCGCATCATGCAGCTGCACGCCGCCGACATGGTGAACATCAAACTCATGAAATGCGGCGGGCTCTATCCCGCACAGAAAATCATCGCGGCGGCGGAAATCTACGGCATGGAGTGTATGCTCGGCTGTATGCTCGAGGCAAAGATCTCCGTCAACGCCGCTGTGGCACTTGCCTGCGCAAAAAAGATTGTGACACGCATCGACCTCGACGGTCCCGTCCTTTGCAGCGAGGATCCGATTGAGGGCGGCGCCGTATTTGACGAGAAAAACATTACTGCATCCACTGCGCCGGGACTTGGTATTCGCGGTGTACAGGGACTCAGGATGCTGTGAGGAGGCGTGCATGAGCACATCAGTTAATTTCGCCGTCGGTGAGCCATTCCCCCTGCCGATCCTCGCACAAACGGACGGCGGTATGTTTCAGGTCGACAAAAACGGCATGATGTTCCTGCTCCAGCTCTCGCGCACGGATGCCATCGCTGTCGAGGCGTTCCGCACGGGTGAGATCGAGCTTGCCGTAACGGAGGTGGACGGCGTTCTCTTCCTCCTCTATCGCATCGACGGCATCTTCAAGGATGGCTGGGGCGACGCGCCGCTCTCCCTATCGCTCGTAAAAGAAGAGCTGCTGCCCGACGAGGAGAGCCTGCGTGACCCGACCATCCACCTCTATCTGATCGACACAAATCTGAAAATTCTGCTCGCACAGAGAACGGCATCCGTGCCCGAAGAATTCGCCGAGATCATCCGCGAAAATGTGCGCACACAGAAAAAATCTCCCCTCTCCGCGCTCTCCTTTCAAAAGAAGGTCACGGCAATCTGGGCAGAGAAATCCGCCGCCGACCTGAGGGCGATGGCAAAGGCTGCGCATACGCTGCCGATGACAATAGGAAGCATCGTACACTAAGACAGCCGACGTTGACCGTAACAGAGTCAACGTCGGCTGTTTTTATATTGTTCCTTTGAGCCCCTTTACAATGCGCGCGACGAGTGCCGTGCGCGCAAACGGCGTGATGATATAGTATCCGTCGATGTACGGCTCGATGTCCTTTGCAATCTCGAGTGAGAGTTTGACGGCAAGCGCCTCAGCTGCCTCCCGATCGAGACCATGATAGGCGTTGATGATGCGCTCCTCGACATGGATGCCGGAAATCTCGCTCTCCATGAATCGCGCGTTACGCTCGCTGACGACGGGCATGATACCGCCGAGGATGAGAGCCCCCGGCAGGGTGTCGCGCGCCGTCCGCAGGTTCTCCTTTGCCCGTGTGCTCAGGACAGGCTGGGTAAAGAAGCCCGTCATGCCCGCCTCCATCTTCTTTTTCGCAAGCCCGAGCTGCGATGGGAAGTGTAGGGAGTTCACATTGAGTGCGCCAAATACGTGAAACGGCACCACGTCGCCGCGCTCGCCGAGGCTCGTGATGAACGCGGAGAGTTTGCGTGAGTTGAACTGATAAACACTCTTCACCTCGTCGCGCTCCGCCGTCGGGATGGGGTCGCCCGTAATCGCGATGATGTTGTGCACGCCCTCGGCGCTGAGTCCGAGGAGGATGGACTTGATTGCGTTGAGGTTGCGGTCACGGCAGGTCATATGCGGGATCGGCTCGAGTCCGAGGCTGCGCTGCACACGCCCCGCGAGCATCGCCGCATCCATGCGCGCGCGCGCAATGGGGTTGTCCGCAATCGTGATGACGGTAACGCCCGCCTCCTGCAGTTCCCGTGCGCCCGCCATAAACTTATCTGCATTCCCCGTCTCGGGTGGGTCGGGTTCAACGGCGATGGGGATCTCCCCCGATTGCAGCGCCTCGAAAAATGGCGAGCGGGACGGTGCAAGTGTGCTGCGCTCCGCCTGTGCCCCCACCTCCTCCGACACAGATCCACTGTCCGCAAGTGCCGTGCACAGCGCACGGATATGCGCCGGCGTTGTGCCGCAGCAGCCTCCGACGATGGATACGCCGTCGCGTACGATGGCGGCAAGCCCCTCGCCGAAGTAGTCGGGTGCGTTCCCATAGAAGGTGCGTCCGTCGATGACAATCGGATGCCCTGCATTCGGCATGAGGGAGAGCGGCAGGGGGCATTTCCCGAGAAGTTGAACCAGTTCCTTCATCGACTGGACGCCGCTCACACAGTTAAAGCCAACGGCGTCGATGTAGCCGCTCTCCGCAACCGTGCGGATCAGCTCCTCGACGAAGAAGCCGTCGCGCGTATAGCCGCCGGAAAATGCCGAAAACGAGGTCAGGATGAATGCGTCAGGCGCGACCTGCTTGATATGCGCCGCCGTCTCGACCAAGCCCTCGGCCGAGGAATTCGTCTCAAAGAGGAAGTGACGCGCCCCCGCCGCGAGGAATGTATTGGCGAGAAAGCGGTATTCCTCAAGGATGTCGGCGGGCGGCAGCCCCGTGACGGGGCCGATGTCGGCAAATACATATGCCCCGAAAGGCTCTGCCGCACGCGCGGCGAGTTTCCAACCCGCGCGGATAATGCGCTCGACAAGCTCCTCCTCACCCCGATAGACAATGCGGTTCGCCGCAAATGTATTTGTCTTGATTGCCTGCGCCCCTGCGCGCAGATACTCTGCGTGAATCTCCTCGATGACAAGGGGTGTCTCGATGTTTGCAAGCTCCACGCCCTTGCCGCGCGTATGCGTCTTCTGGGTGTAGTATGTACCCATGCCGCCGTCAAAGACGAGCGGCTCTTTTCGTATGTGTTCCCGTATATCCATCTATATGCCCCCTTGCCGCTCTCTGCTATCCCAGCACGCGGCGCGCGATCTCGACAATGCTGCGCGCATCGCCCGCATAGTGATCCGCGCCGATCTCCTTTGCATAGTCCTCCGTGAGGACGGCACCGCCGACCACGGTCTCACAGGGATGCCCCGCCTCGTGCAGGGCGTCGATCGTACGCTTCATCGCTGTGACGGTCGTCGTCATGAGCGCCGAGAGGCCGATGAGTCCGACCCGCTTTTCGATGGCGACCTCCACCACGCGCTTCACGGGCACATCACGCCCGAGGTCGATGATCTGATAGCCGTAGTTCTCGAGGACGACCTTGACGATGTTCTTGCCGATGTCGTGGATGTCACCCTCGACGGTCGCGAGGATGATCTTCCCCTTTGAGACACCCTGCCCCTCCTCGGCGAGGCGCATTTTGATGAGCTCGAGTCCTGCGGTCGCCGCATTCGCCGCATTGATGAGCTGCGGGAGGAAGATGATTTCCTTTTCATAGCGGTCACCCACGATGTCGAGCGCGGGGATGACCTTCTCCTGGATGATCTCCATCGGCGCCATCTCCGTGAGGAGTTTGCGCGTAATGCGCTCTGCATCGTCGGAGAGGCCGCGCATGATGGCATCCATCAGCGGATCGACCGCGTCTGCACTCTCCGCAGCGGCAGTCTGTACCGCCCCTGCCGCCTCATCCCCCGTAATGCCGAGTTCCTTGCGGCGGCGGATCTCCGCCTGCTCGGGCGCAAAACGCTCAATGTAGGCGGAGCAGTCCACATCCTCGCCCGAAACGGCGCGGAAGGAGACGACGGCATCCATGACTTCCTTTGTATTCGGGTTGACGATCGGGAAATCAAGGCCGACATGCATCGCCTGTATGAGGAAGTTCTCCGTCATATGCACGCGCGCAGGCAGTCCGAACGAAATATTGCTGACGCCAAGCGCGCAGTGCAGCCCCAGACGCTCATGCACCTCACGCACGGCGCGCAGGGTCTCCATCGCCTGTTCCTGCTGCGCCGAGACCGTGAGCGTCAGACAATCGATGATGATATCCTCGCGGTCGATTCCGTATCGCTCCGCCTCCGCGACAATGCGCTCGGCAATCGCGACGCGCTCCGCCGCCGTCGCGGGCAGCCCCTTCTCGTCCATCGCAAGTCCGAGCACCGCCGCACCATAGTGCTTTGCGAGCGGGAAGATGGCGTTCATGCGCTCCTTCTCCCCGCTGACCGAGTTGATGATGACGCGCCCGTTCGTCACGCGCAGCGCCGCCTCGATCACCTTCGGGTTTGCCGAGTCAATCTGTAACGGCAGATCAACAACACTCTGCACCGCTTTGACGACATACGGGATGATCTTCTCCTCATCCACGCCCTGCGCACCGACATTGATGTCAAGCACCTGCGCGCCCGCCTCCTGCTGGGATATCGCAAGTTTCTTGATATAGCCGTAGTCCTCCTCAAGGAGTGCCTGTTGCAGACGCTTCTTGCCTGTCGGATTGATGCGCTCGCCAATGACATTGAGCTTGCCGTACTCCGCGACGCGCCCCGGTGATGCAACACCCTTGCGTTTTTTCCGTGCGGGACGCTCCGACGCCCCCTCTGCGACCGCCGCCGTGAGCGCGCGGATGAAGTCAGGCGTCGTGCCGCAGCAGCCGCCCATGATGACGGTGCCGCGCCGCGCAAACTCCGCCATCTCGCGCCCGAAATCCTCCGCCGTCATCTCATACGCACCCGTGCGCGGGTCGGGCAGACCTGCGTTTGGCTTGACGATAATCGGCAGATCCGTCCACTCCATGAGTTCGTCCACGATTGGCAGAAGCTCCACGGGGCCGAGCGAGCAGTTGACGCCGAGCGCGGCGACGCCGAGCGCATCGAGCGTGACCGCGACGGACGGGACAGCCGCGCCGAGAAAGGTGCGCCCGTTCTGCTCGAAGGTCATTGTCACCCAGATCGGCAGCTTCGTATGCTCCTTTGCGGCAAGCACCGCCGCCTTGACTTCGTAGAGGTCGGTCAGCGTCTCAAAGATCACGAGATCCGCGCCCGCCTCCGCGCCCGCGACGACCATCTCACGGAAAAGTTCATATGCCGCCTCGAACGAGAGCGTACCAAGCGGCTCGACGAGTTCCCCAATGGGGCCGATGTCGAGCGCGACGCGCACACCCGTGACACCCGAGTTCTCTGCCGCGCGGCGTGCCGTGCGGACATTCTCTCCGATGACCTCGGCGACGGTCTTGCCCGTGCCGACAAGCTTATGCCCGTTCGCACCGAAGGTATTGCTGTAGATGACGCGGCTGCCCGCCGCGATGTAATTCTGATGAATCTCCTCGATCACATCGGGGTGCTCCAATCCGAACAGCTCCGGCCGCTCCCCGGGGGCAAGCCCGCGCGCCTGCAGCTGCGTGCCCATGCCCCCATCCAATATAATGATGTCTTTCATGCCCATTCTCCTATATTTCCGATTCCAAGAAAATCTGGCTCTTTATCATCTGTTACGGAAAATCGGAAACAGATCCGTGCGATGCTCCAAAGCAAACCCTAGTGGAGCAAGCGGAGAACGACTCGCCCCCTGCGGATTTCTTTCGTTCAAGCGCAGCGCGTTTAAGAAGTCCGCAGGTATTTAGGCGAACGAGAACGCGACCGCTTGCGTAACTAAGCGTTTGCGCGGAGCAAGCACGGAGTCATTCCGTAACATTATAGAACTGAAAATCTAAGTCCTTGCGCCTTCCCTGCATCTGCGCCCCGCCTTGCGGAAGGGGCAGGTGCGGAACATGAGGCAGTGCTCGCAGTCCGGCGGACGGTGCGGCTGCGGCGTGCGCGCGATCCCCATGATCGCGGTCACGGACTTGCGCGGCACCATGATCGTCGTCGGCGTCAGCGAGACACCGATGCGGCGCGTCATATCGAGCAGAGCGAAGAATTTCGGCTGCTCGGTGATCGGCAGATCACCGTAGCCGGGGCTGAAGCGATCCGTCAGATAGCGCCCCTCGGCCTCGACCGCGCGGCGCATATCGCTCTCGAAGTTGTTGCAGATATTCTCGATCGCCGTGCTCGCGCACGCGTCCATGATGACGGAGTCCGCCGCATTCATGACCTCGCAGCGCATCATCAGGCGCTCGACACCGGGACCGAGCGTCGCGCCGAAGAGGACGACCTCCTCGCACGGCTCGAGCATCGCAGGGATGTCATTTCCCGCAAAGGTCACGCCAAGCACCGCGCCGTCCTCAAGCGGCGCATGTCGATATGTGAGGCGCGGCGTCGCGGCCGCCAACACCTCATCCGTACAGCGGCGAATCTGCGCAGCAATCTCCTCCGTCAGCTCCTGCCCACGAAAGCCGAGATACTTTAGGATTTCATTCATATTCAGCGTTGTAAAACGCGGTTCAAACATAGCTGCTCCTATTTTTTCGTAGTACATATATAATACACAGGACAAGAGTATAGCATATTCCTACCATCCTCACAAATATACTTTTGGCGCGAGATATGCTATAATACGACCCGAATATTTTCTAGGGGGGATATGGAATGATTAAAGAAGCGATCAAGAAGGTCGTGAACAAGGAGGATCTTGGCTACTACGAAGCATATGCCGTCATGAACGAAATCATGTCGGGCGAGACCTCGGCGGTCGAGAACGCCGCCTACCTCGCCGCGCTCTCGACGAAGAGCAGCGGCATGGAGACAATCGCGGAGATCTCCGGCTCTGCAGCAGCGATGCGCGAGCACGCAGAGTGCGTCGAACACGATATGGACGTCATCGACATCGTCGGCACGGGCGGCGATCACTCGGGCAGCATCAACGTCTCGACGACGGCGTCCTTTCTCGCGGCTGCGGCAGGTCTGAAGGTCTGCAAGCACGGCAACCGCGCGGCGTCCTCGTGGAGCGGCACGGCGGACTGCCTTGAGGCGCTCGGCGTGAACATCAATCAGCCGCCCGCAAAGGTGCGCGAAGAGCTGGCTGCTGTCGGCATGGCATTCCTCTTTGCCCAGCGCTACCACCAGTCAATGAAACACGTCGGCGCAATCCGCCGCGAGCTCGGCATCCGCACCGTGTTCAACATCCTCGGGCCGCTCACAAATCCATCGCGCCCCTCCTACATGCTGCTCGGCGTCTACGGCGAACATCTCATGCGCCCGCTCGCAAGGGTACTGCCGGGGCTTGGGGTGAAGCGCGCCCTCATCGTCCACGGCACGGACGGCATGGACGAGATCTCCATCGGCGCGCCAACCCTCGTACACGAAATATCGGACGGCTGGGAGCGCAGCTATAAGATCCGCCCCGAGGACTTCGGCATCACGCCTGCATCCAAAGAATTGATTCGCGGCGGGAAGCCCGAGGAGAACGCCGCCGTCACGCGCGGCATCCTCGCGGGCGAGATCACGGACGCGCGCGCAGATGTCTGCCTCATGAACGCAGGCGCTGCCATCTACATCGGCGGCGCGGCAGACTCGATTGCAGACGGCATTGCAGCGGCACGCCGAACGATTGCGGACGGCTCGGCACTGCGCAAACTCGAAGATTTTATCAAGATCTCTCAGTAAGGAAAGGGACTTGTATCTATCTGCGCGCATGAAGAAGACCTCATCATAAAATAATTTTTACAAACTCCTCAAAAATTTTTAGGACTTTTGGAGGAGTTTTTTCTATTCTGTTGAATTAAATTATAATAAACGTCCTTCTTCCACTGTAATGGACGCGGTCGGTTAATGCGCCAATGGCGTATAGTTAAATGAGGTGACGGAATGAAACTAAGAACCAAGATGCTCCTATGGATTGGTACACCGCTCATTGTCATATTCCTTGCGATGGCAGGATTTTCCTACTGGGAGGCAAGTTCGATGATCGAACGCGCAACAGAGCGTGAGATGCGCGCCCTCTCTGCCTACCATGCCGAGGAAATCAGCCGTATGGTCGAGGAACCAGAGGGCATTCTGGAGGGACTTGGACAGGTATGGTCGACGCAACTGCCTACCGATGCGGACTTCATTGCCGCCGCCGCAGACTTCGGCAACCGCCCCGATATCGACGGCATCTATCTGGGCTTTCCTGACCGCGACTTCCTCTACAGCTATGAGAAAATCGTCCCAAGATCCGAGTTTGACGCAACGTCGCGCAATTGGTACAAACTTGCAAAACAGAACGACGGTGTGCAGCTTTCCGCAGTTTATATCAATAAATTTCACAGCAAAAAGGTCGTTGCCCTGAGTCGTTCCCTCAAACCGCCCGACGGACGGGAAGCCGTCCTCGGCATGGACATCCCTTTTGACGAGATTGAAAAGAAAGTTGTTTCATTGAAAGTTGGCGAGCACGGCGGTGCATTCCTGCTCGATGCAGAGGGACGGTTTATCGCCCATCCGGTGCAGACAATGGACGACAACGTGCATGCACAGGGCGAAGAGGACGCACAGCGTCTCCTCTCCAAAGAACCCATTTTCTTTACCAACACATGGCAGGGCATAGAGAACTACTATGTCGTTCACCCGGTCGGCAATACCGGCTGGTCACTGGTCATCTTCGTCCCGAAGGACGAAGTCCTCGCCGATGTGGACAATCTCAAATGGGCAATGCTCGCAGGACTCCTCATCTCCCTCCTCCTGCTCGGTGGACTGCTCTACAAGATTGCAGAGTCCTTTGCCCAGCCGCTTGAGGCAATGGCAGAGGCAGCACAGGAAGTCGCAAAGGGCAACCTCACCGTGCGTCCACCTGATATGGAGCGTGACGACGAGATCGGACAGCTGCACAGAGCGCTCCTCACCATGGTCACCAATCTGCGCGATCTGATTCAAAAGACTGCGCAGACCTCCGAGCAGCTTGCCGCTGCCTCAGAGGAACTGACCGCCTCTGCGGATCAGTCGGCGCAGGGCGCACAGAGCGCTGCCGAAGCCATTGTCAAGATCACGGGCAGCACGATCGAACAGAATGAGGTCGTTGACGAGTCCTTCAAGACAGTGGACGGCATCACGCATGCCATCGGCGAAATCACGAAGGGCATCTCAGATGTCTCCGCCGCCACCCACCGTGCCTCAACAGCAACAACCGAGGGACAGCAGGGACTCGGCATCGCCGTGAAGGGCATGGATGTCCTCAACCAGAGTGCAAAGGATGTCTCCGAGGCTGTCACAGCACTCTACGAGAGTTCCAAGCGTATCTCCGAGATCGTGGAGATGATCACGCAGATTGCAGGTCAGACGAACCTCCTCGCACTCAATGCAGCCATTGAGGCAGCGCGCGCGGGCGAACAGGGACGTGGCTTCGCCGTCGTTGCCGAGGAGGTCAGGAAACTCGCTGAGCAGTCGGAAACGGCAGCACAGGAGATCACGGGTCTCATCACCGAGAACGCGAACCGCATTGAGGACACATTCAAGGTCATGCAGGAGCAGAAGGAGCACGTCGGCGAGGGCGTCAAGCAGGTCAATCAGGCAGGCGAACAGTTCAACCGCATTGCGGGTGTCGTCAGTGAGCTCACGGAAAAGGTCGATGCCATCTTGAAGAGTACGGAGGGCATCAAGGCGGGCAGTGCACGCATGGTCAGCTCCGTCGAATCCGTCCAGCGCGTCTCAAATGCCGTCCACAGCGAGGCAGAGAACGTCTCCGCTGTCTCCGAGGAACAGGCGGCATCCATGCAGGAGATCGCAGCATCCAGCCAGACCCTCGCACAGCTCGCGCAGGATCTGCAGAGAATTGTCGGCGGATTCAAACTCTAAGGAATCGCTGATAAAATGAAGTCCGTCAGATTGGCGTAGTTTTTTTCGTCCGATTGAGGAGGCAAACCGGACGCAGAGTGGTGCTCTGTGGAGGATTTGCCGACAAAAAGCGGGCAAAAAAGATGCGTCAAGATGGCGGTGCTGAATTTATCAGTGCTTCCCTAATAGCGACTTCCTAGAAGATACCGTATGAACACGCGGTATCTTCTTTTTTGCCCAATTTGATAGTGATTTAGACGATTAAAGTTTCCTTTTTGTTTTATTACAGAGCATTAAAGGAAAATATGCTTTTATATCGAATAATACATAATGAGGATTTTGTGGAAATCATGAAGAAGGGGATGGTGCTATGAAGTTACAGTCAAAGATGCTCCTGTGGATCGGAAGTCCCTTCATCGCGATCTTCATTGCGATGGCAGCCTTCTCCTATTGGCAGGCAAGCACGATGATCGAGTCAGCGACCCAGCGCGAGATGAAAGCCCTCGCAGAGTACCATGCGGAGGAGATCAACAGCATGGTACAGCAGCAACGTGGCATACTCGAGGGTCTTGGTCAGGCATGGTCGACCTCGATCCCGAACAACGATACCTTTCTCGCAATCGCGCGGGATTTTGAAAAACGACCGGACGTAGACTCGGTCTACATGGGATTTCCGGATCGCGACTTCCTGTTCAGCCGCGAAGGCGTCATACCCAGGACGGAGTTTGATGCCACGACACGCGGCTGGTACAAGCTCGCTGCCGCAAACGACGGCGTTCAGATATCAGAAGTTTACATCGATAACTTCAGCGGCAAGAAGGTTGTTGCACTCAGCCGCGCGATGAAAGAAAACGGTCAATTCGTCGGTGTCGTCGGCATTGATGTCCTCTTTGCGGACATTGAAAAAAAGATGGCAGCTCTCAAGTTGCGCGAGACCGGCGCAGCCTTCCTGCTGGATGAGCAGGGGCGCTTCATCTATCATTCGGCGCTGACCATCGACGACAATGTTCATGCACAGGGCGAAGAGGCAGCAAAACTCTTCCTCTCGAAAGACCCTCTCTTCTTCGAGTCGAGCTATCAGGATGTCGACTACTACTATGCTGTCCACCCCGTCGGTGACACCGGCTGGTCGCTCGTACTCTTCGTTCCGAAGGATGAGGTACTCGCCGATGTAAGCACGCTGAAATGGGCAATGATTGCCGGGCTTCTTGTCTCGCTTGCGCTCCTCTCCGTCCTGCTCTACAGCATTGCGCGCTCCATCGCCGGGCCGATCGAGGTGATGGCAGCGGCGGCATCCGAAATTGCAAAAGGCAATCTCGGTGTCAAGGCACCTGAGATGGAGCGTGATGACGAGATCGGAGATCTGCACAACGCCTTCCTTACCATGGTCAAGGGGCTGCGCGATCTCATCCGGAGTGCCGCACAGACAGCGGAGCAGCTTGCAGCTGCCTCCGAAGAATTGACTGCCTCGGCGGATCAGTCGGCGCAGGGCGCACAACACGCGGCAGAGGCCATTGTCAAGATCACGGGCAGTACCATCGAGCAGCGTGAGGCGGTCGATGAGTCCTTCGAGACGGTGGATCGGATCACCCATGCCATCAACGACATTACAAACGGGATCACGGATGTCTCTGCAGCGACACAACGCGCCGAAAGCGCCACAGTAGAAGGACAGCATGGTCTCAGCATCGCCGTCAAGGGCATGGACACCCTAAGTAAGGGGGCAAACGATGTCTCTGCCGCCGTCACGGCGCTCTATGAAAGCTCGAAGCGCATCTCCGAAATCGTCGAGATGATTACAGAGATCGCAGGTCAGACGAATCTCCTCGCACTCAACGCAGCCATCGAGGCCGCGCGTGCGGGCGAGCAGGGACGCGGCTTTGCCGTCGTCGCCGAGGAGGTCAGAAAGCTCGCCGAGCAGTCCGAGACCGCCGCACAGGAGATCACGGGGCTGATTACCGAGAATGCGAACCGCATCGAGAGTACATTCCGTGTCATGCAGGATCAGAAGGAGCATGTCGACGAGGGGGTCACGCAGGTCAATCAGGCAGGCGAGCAGTTCAACCGCATTGCCGTCGAGGTCAAGGAACTGTCTGCAAAGGTGGACGCCATCCTCACGAACACTGAGGGTATCAAGGCTGGCAGCGCACGCATGTTTACCTCCGTGGAGTCCGTACAGAGGGTTTCAAACGCTGTGAGTTCGGAGGCTGAAAACGTCTCTGCCGTATCCGAGCAGCAGGCAGCCTCCATGCAGGAGATTGCCGCTGCGAGCCAGACCCTCGCACAGCTTGCACAGGATCTGCAGAAGCTCGTGGGACGATTCCATCTCTAAACAGCTCTTTGCACGATTTGGGGAGACCGCAATGCGGTCTCCCCTTCTCTATCCAAATACACACACAGAAAGGGGCAGCCCCGTTGGGGCTGCCCCTTCGTATACTCCGCTTTCCTGTAGGAATGCAGATTAGTGGTTAAACATATTGCGCAGTGCCTGCTTGTTGACATCGCGGTTCAGCTGGGCAAGATGCTGCGTGAGCTTGATGCCCTTCGGGCACGCACGCTCGCAGTTCTGACTGTTTCCACAGCTCGTGATGCCGCCCTTCTCCATCAGCGCATTGAGGCGCTTCGGCGCATCGAACTTTCCAAGCGGATGGAGGTTGAAGAGGAGCGCCTGCGCCGTCGGTGACGCGCCGATGAAGTCGGACTGCGGTCCGACGTTCGGGCACGCCTCAAGGCAGCAGCCGCAGGTCATGCAGTGCGACAGCTCATAGCACGTCTCTGCCGTGTACGGATTCTGGATAGGCGCATCCTTGACGCCCCATGTGCCGTCGACCTCGACCCAGCCATGAATGCGCTTGAGGCTCTCGAACATGACCGAGCGGTCGATGAGGAGGTCACGGATAACGGGGAACGTGCGCGCCGGCTGCACGCGAATCGGCTGTGTGAGGTTGTCAATCAGCGCGCAACACGCCTGCTGTGCACGACCGTTGATGACCATCATGCACGCGCCGCAGACCTTCTCAAGGCAGTTGCACTCCCAGACCGGGGGCGGAACGCGCTTGCCGTCAACCGTCACGGGATTCTTCTGAATCTCCATGAGGGACGCGACGACGTTGAGACCGGGACGATAGTCGACTTCGAACTCCTGCGTATAGGGGTTCTCGTTCGGTCCATCCTGACGCTCGATGATAAAACGAACTTTTTTCTGTTCTGCCATGACTTCTATCCTCCCTTACTCCTTCTTGGCAACGGCGTAGTTACGCGCACGCGCCTTGATGAGTGAATGCTCGAATTCCATGTAGCTGACAATCGGCTCCTCGGTCTTCGGATCGTAGTCCACGATGGAGGTCTTCATGAAGCGCTCGTCGTCACGTCCGTAGAACATGAGCTCACCAGCCTCATCCGTCATGCGCTCGCCCTTGTCATCGAGAAGGATCTTCGCGTGTGCACCGCGGCTCTCATCGCGGCAGCGCGCTGCCTTCGTCACCGCCATTGCATAGAGGATCATATTGCGCAGCTGACGCACGAACATGGCTTCCTGATTTGCCCAAGTGCCGTGATCGGTCACACCAATGTCATCCCAGCGCTTGAGGATATCCTTGAGCTTTTCAAGGCAGATGTCGAGACCCTTGTTGTCACGCTCAATGGAGACATAGTCGTACATGATCTCGCCCATCTCCTGATGGAGCTGATGTGCGTTGACAGAACCCGTCATATTGCGGATCTTGTCGAACTCCGCAACGGCTTCCTTGCGTGCTGCCTCGAGCTCTTCCTCCGTGAGCGCCGTGCCGAGCTCACCGCTGCGCGCCCAGCGCAGTGCCTCGGGGCCTGCAATGAAGCCGGAATATGCCGCCGAGAGAAGCGAGTTCGCTCCGAGACGGTTTGCACCGTGATACTGATGGTCGCACTCACCCGCTGCCATGAGGCCGGGGATGTTCGTGTGGTGGTTGCGGTCAACCCAGATGCCGCCCATCGAATAGTGCACAGACGGGAAGATCTCCATCGGAACCTTGCGCGGATCCTGACCGACGAACTCGGAGTACATCTCGAGAATGCCGCCGAGCTTGCGCTCGAGGTAGGCTGCCGGGATGTGCGAGAGGTCGAGGTAGACGCGGCGGTCGTTGTTGACGCCGAGCCCCATGTGCACGCAGACCTTGAAGATCGCGCGGGAGGCAACGTCACGCGGAACGAGGTTGCCGTATGCAGGGTACATCTCCTCGAGGAAGTACCATGGCTCGCCGTCCTTGTACGTCCAGACACGTCCGCCCTCACCGCGGCACGCTTCGGACATGAGACGGTTCTTATCGGAACCCGGGATTGCCGTCGGGTGAATCTGAATGAACTCGGGGTTGCCGATGTGTGCGCCCTGCTGATATGCGGACGAAACAGCCGAACCGTTGCAGATCGTGGATGCCGTGCAGCGTCCGAAGACCTGTCCGGGACCGCCCGTCGCAAGCATGACAACATCTGCCGGGAATGCCTTGATCTCGTTCGAGTTCATGTTCTGTGCAACAATGCCGCGGACGATGCCGTCCTTGTTCTTGATCGAGCGGATGTATTCCCAGAACTCATACTTCGTAACCTTACCCTTGGTCTCCCAGCGACGCACCTGCTCATCGAGCGCGTAGAGGAGCTGCTGACCGGTCGTGGAGCCTGCAAACACCGTGCGCTTATTCTTCTGTCCGCCGAAGTTGCGCAGATCGAGCACACCCTCAGCCGTGCGCGTGAACGGAACACCCATGCGGTCAAACATCTTGACGAGCTTCGGCGCAGCCTCGACCATGCCCTTGACCGCGAGCTGATCGGCAAGGAAGTCGCCACCGTAGACCGTATCGTCAAAGTGCTCGTAGACACTGTCGTGCTCGCCCTTCGTATCCATACAGGCATTCATGCCGCCCTGTGCGCAGAGCGAGTGCGAGCGCTTCACCGGGCAATAGGAAAAGAGGTCGACCGTACCGCCGCCCTCGCAGACCTTCATCGTCGCGAGAAGTCCCGCAAGACCGCCGCCAACGATGATAACCTTGTTCTGTGGTACTTTAGCCATTCTGACTCTCCTTTGCTGCGCTTCTTACATGAAATAGCTGCCCATGAAGGCGAGCGTGACAAGACTCATCAGCGTGCAGAGACCCATCGACAAAGCGTTGATGACAGACTGCGCGCGCGGTCCCTTGGCAATGCCCCACGTCATGCAGAACGTCGAAATGCCGTTGCAGAAGTGGAAGATCGCTGCGATCATGCCGAGCGTGTAGAGTACCGTGTGGAGGATTGCATAGTCGCCCGTCACAAAATAGGTGTAGAGCAGGTCATAGTTGATATGTGTTCCCATGACCCCCTTCTCCCACACGCGCATATAGCCGACATGCCAGATGAGGAACGGAATGAGCAGCCATGCCGTGTAGCGCTGCAGGGCGAACTGCCAGTTGCGAACGTAGCCATAATTGCCGGGGTTGTTCTTCGCCTGTGCAGCAATGTAGATGCCGTAGATTGCGTGGAAGAGCAGCGGTACTGCGATGGCGAAGATCTCGAGTCCGTAGAATACCGGACGCGGGATAAGCTCCATCATAGCGAGTGCGTCATTGAAGGCCTTCGCCCCGCTGAGCACGGTCGAATTCGTGAAGACGTGCTCGAAGAGGAACACGCCGACAACGACGAGTCCGACCAATGAATGCAGCCGCCGCATGTAAAAGGTTGTGTGGAACATTTCATACCTCCTGAAATATGTAGACCTTTGGAGCCGCTGCCCCGAACCCCGTCCGGAGCAGCGCCCCCGAATGATTTGTCATGCGCCAAACCATCGGCATGAACACTCTGATGAGGATGTCTTAGAGTCTCCGATAGGGTTTCTGCCCCATCTCATAGAAATTGTTGCCCTCGGAATCAATCACAACGATGCAGGGGAAATCCTCGACCGTCAGCTTTGCAACAGCCTCGGGGCCAAGCTCGGGATAGCCCACCACTTCGTACTTCTTCACGGATTTCGCGATGAGCGCCGCAGCGCCGCCGACAGCGGCAAAATAGGTGACGCCGTTCTTCTTCATCGACTCCACGACAGCAGCCGAACGCGAGCCCTTTCCCACCATGCCCTTGATGCCCTGCTCAAGCATCGTCGGCGTGTAGGCATCCATGCGACCGGAGGTCGTAGGACCTGCCGAGCCGATCGGGTCGCCCGGCTTTGCCGGCGTAGGGCCAAGGTAGTAGACAATCTGGTCGTGCCAGTCAACCGGCAGCGGCTCGCCCTTTGCAAGCGCCTCCGTCATCGCCTTGTGTGCCGCATCGCGCGCGCTGATGATCGTGCCCGTGATAAGAACGCTGTCGCCCGCCTTGAGCTTGCGCGACATCTCCTCCGTGAACGGAGTCGTAATACGGATACTTTCCGCCATGAGTATTCCTCCCTAACAATAATACACAGCTCAGGAATTACAGGACGCGATGCGCATGCCTGAGTGCATGGCAGCAGATCGTCACCGCAACGGGGAGACCCGCGATGTGCGTCGCGCCCCACTCAATGTTCACGGCAAGCGCGGTTGTCGTGCCGCCCAGCTGGGGGCCGATGCCCGTCTTGTTAATCATCTCGAGGAGCTCACCCTCGAGCTTTGCATACTCCGGCATCGGATGGCGCTGATCGATCGAGCGCGTGAGCGCCTTCTTCGAGAGAAGCGCCGCCTGATCCATCGTGCCGCCGATGCCGACGCCGACCACCTCGGGCGGGCACGGATTCGGACCTGCATGCTGAACGATCTCCATGACCGCCTTCTTCACGCCCTCGACACCATCCGCAGGAACGAGCATCTTGACACCGGACTTATTTTCCGAACCAAAGCCCTTCGGTGCAATCGTGATGCTCAGCTTGTCGCCCGCGACGATCTTCGTATAGATGACGCCCGGCGTGTTGTTCTGCGTATTCTTGCGGTTGAAGAGCGGCTCTGCGACGACCGACTTGCGCAGGTACCCTTCCGTGTAGCCCTTCGCAATGCCGTCGTTGATCGCATCCTCGAGGAGACCGCCTGTGATGTGGAGATCCTGCCCGATCTCTACAAAGACGATGGTCATGCCCGTATCTTGGCAATACGGACGATCCTCTGCGCGCGCGATCTCGGCGTTGCGAATGATCTGATCCAAAACGACCTTTCCTACGGGTGACTCCTCCGTCTCTCGCCCCTTTTTGAGCCCCTCGTAGACATCATTCGGGAGATAGTACGCCGCTTCCTTGCACATCTCGGCGACGTTCTCCGTGATTTCTTTTGCGCTTAGCTCTCGCAAAATAATCCCTCCTATAAATATAACTTATACACAGGTTGATTAGACTATATCATATTTTTTTCTTGCTTTCAAGTCTTTCAAATCTCCCGCGAAGCCTTGAAAAAAGTGAATCTCATTCAATTTCAACAGGGTGTCTGCAAATCGAAATAATATCGTTCTTTTATTATTTATCTTATTGTTTTATATTTCAATCGAATTGTTTCGTTTAAAACAATTTATTGTTTGTATTATATTTTCTATTATATATATAAAATCCATATCATAAGATATGGATTTTATATCATAAAATTTTTTGAAAATTTTTTAAGTAGCGAAACCCCTGATAAATCAAGGGTCTGTGATTTTTTTCACCACTATATGCGAATGAGATTCACCAAGGGACTTTCCCCCGCATTCAGTTCCACAAGCATGAACGATCCGCGCCGCTCATCACGCGGACGTGCAATGCTGCCTGGGTTGAGTACGGTCACATCTCCATACTCCTCGAGCGCGATATGCGTATGTCCATAGACGGCGATGTCCGCCCCCGTCTCGCGCGCCGCTGCAGCGAGCATGGCCGTGTCGAAGCGCACGTTGAAGAGGTGTCCGTGCGTGAGGAAGATGCGATGCCCCGCAACTTCGACGACAGTCTCATCATGTACACCGTCCACGAAGAAGTCACAGTTGCCGAGCACGCGTGCAACGCGTTTGCCCGACATCTCCTCAAGTACATCCGCATCGGGTGCGAAGTCCCCCGCATGAAGCCACAGCTCTGCCTCCGCCGCCCCCGGCACGGCGAGCATATCCTCGAATACGTCGGTATTTCCATGACTGTCGCTTACAATTCCGATTCTCATACTAAGTCCCTCAACTGTTCCTTCATCTCTTTGAGAGCTGCGCCGCGATGGCTGACCTCATGTTTCTCCTCGCGTGAGAGCTCCGCCATCGCGCGTCCGTCCGCACGGTAGAAATGTGGGTCGTATCCAAACCCCTCCGTGCCGCGCGCCTCGGGGCGGATAAAGCCCGCACACGTCCCCTCGGCAGAGAGTTCGTGTCCGTCGTCGAGCGCAAGCACAAGCGCGCAGTGGTAGGCGGCAGCGGCATTCTCCGTGCCACGTGCACGGATGTCTGCGATGAGCTTTGCATTGTTCGCCGCATCGTCGCCATGCACGCCCGCATAGCGTGCGGAGTACACGCCGGGCGCACCGTCCAGAACCTCGACCGAGAGCCCCGAGTCATCCGCAAGTGCGGAGAGCCCCGTCTTCTCCCGATAGTAACGAGCCTTGATGCGCGCATTCTCCATAAAGGTCGCTCCGTCCTCGACGGGCTCCTCGATCTCTCCTGCCTCAGGCAGAACCTCATGGAGGCGCGAGAGCGGAACCAGACGCACGGGCAGGCCCTCGAAGGCTTTCTCCATCTCGCGCACCTTCCCCGCATTCGAGGTTGCAATCAGTATGATCTTTTCCATCTTATCCCTCCCGTCCCGGCATCCACGCAAGCGTATCGCCGAGCGCGATTTTCTGCGCATCAATCAGTTCACGTATCCCCAGCCCGCCGAGATCCATGAGCGCATTCATCTCTGCACGCGAGAACGCGCGCCCCTCGCCCGTTCCCTGTACCTCGACAAGTGCGCCAGAACCCGTCATGACGATATTCATATCGACCATTGCAGAGGAATCCTCCTCATAGCAGAGGTCGAGGAGCGGGATATCCTCGGTGCTTATGCCGACACTGACCGCCGCCACATAGTCGCGCACGGGGAAGATGCCGCGCCGCGTGTAGAAGGTCGCGCACGCCTCCACGAGCGCGACGAACGCACCTGTAATCGACGCCGTACGCGTCCCTCCGTCCGCCTGCAGCACATCGCAGTCAATGTGGATTGTGCGCTCGCCGAGCGCCTTCATGTCGACGACCGTGCGTAGGGCACGCCCGATGAGCCGCTGAATCTCCTGCGTCCGTCCCGTCTGATGTCCGCGCATTGCCTCGCGCGCCGTGCGTTCCGAACCTGCGCCGGGCAGCATGGAGTACTCCGCCGTCACCCAGCCCGTCCCCGAGCCTTTCAAAAAGAACGGCACGCGCTCCTCCACAGTTGCCGCGCAGACGACGCGCGTATGCCCCATCTCGATGAGCGCCGAGCCTGCGGGGTAGCGTTGATAGCCGCGCTCGATCCGAACGGGGCGCAGCTGATCGGCGCGCCTCAGATCTCTTCTTGGCATGAAATATTTTCTCCTTTATGAAATCCGTTCAAAAAAGCGGGAAGAAGCCGCTTCCCGCCTTTGGTGCTTTTACATTTACGCCGTATGGCTCTCCTGATACTGCCGATAGTTCTTGATGATACAGATCGGCGTCTTCTGCGAGGCGTTGCCGAATGGATTATCGAGCAGGAGATTTGACGCAAGTTCCCCGTTCACCCCGTCCGATACACCGACCACGCGCGAGCGCTTCAGATCGTTCACATCGGCAATCATGCCGCCAAACGCGCCCACGCGGTCACGGATGCGCGCGGCAACCTGCTCCGGCTCGGCGGGACCATAGACGACCACCTTGTCGAACGGCGGCATCGTGCCCGTCACATCATCGATCAGTGCCGCCTCCTTGCCGCCCCATTTGTAAAAGAGCCCGTTCTTGCCGACAAGCTTGCCGAGGAAGCCCGCAAAGAGCGCCGCTGCAACGCGCCACTTCCCCTCCACATCCATCAGCGCCTGCATCCCGTGCGGCGTTGCGAGACTCCCGTAGTCCGGAATAAAGCGGCACAGGAACTTCGCCAGCCAGCAGATTTCCAGCTCCTCGGGGCGAACGAAGCGCCCCTGCGTCACGGCAACCACACTCTCGGCACAGCAGACGAGATCGTCTGCCGTCACCTGCGATCCCGCATAGTATTCGATAGCGTCCACAATGTCGTCTGCATCGGTCAGAATGCGCGTCGGAACAGGGATAATTTTCACCTCAGACATCCTTGCGCCCTCCTTCCACGACGTGCGCAACGCCCGCAAGCGCGGCGATCTCCGCTCCCGCAATCTTCAGTATGACCTTGGAGTAATGCGCAGGAATGCGCCCCGTCTCCTGGTAGATGAGATCCATGCGGAAATCCGGCATATGTGCAATCGCCTCCGTGAGCGTGTTCCCCTTGCGCCCCTCAATGGAGAGTTTCATAACGAGATCAATGCGTTTGTTCTTCTCGATCAGAGCCCCCTCGAAATAATCGTCCTCACGCGGCACGCCCGCAAGTTCCACCTTGCCGCGCACAAGCGCCCCGTCGTACTGCTCGTAGGGGAGCTGCACGCGCAGAATCGCATCCATGATAACGCCGCATTGTTTTCCCTCGTTCGCAAAGGGGATCGTTGCGCCGATCAGTAGCCGCTCCTCTGTCCGTTCGACCACGGAAAACGGCGTCATCTCTTCCTTTTTGGGCACGATCTTCTCCGCACCGAAATAGGCAAAAAAAGCCTTTGGACCGAACGTCACCAAAACCAGCAGCGCCAGTATCCAGTACGTCCACCACATGAATTCAAAGTAAATCCACCATACAAATTCAAAATCCAATGTCCCGGCCCTCTTTCTCCTGTATCATCGCCGCCTCCAGCGGCTCGTAGAACTCCTTTGGCAGGCGCGTGATGCGCCCCGTCTCGCGAAGCGTAAAGACATTCTCCGAGAAGCCCGTCACGAGCACGGTTCCCGCCTCATTCAGAATGCGGTACGAGAATGCCATCTTTGCCTTCGTGAGTGCCGTCCCCGTCGTCTCGATCACAAGGTTGTCGTCAAAATGCCCCGGTGCGTGGAACTCTGCGCCGACCTTTATGATCGGGAAGACGTAGCCTGCCGCCATCAGTGCGCCCAGCGTGATGCCGATGCGGCGCAGATAGTCGACACGCCCGATCTCGAACCAACGGATGTAGTTCGCATGGTGCACGACCTCCATCGCATCCGTATCATAGAAATTCACCCGATGTGCAGTGCGAATCGGCATGAATGCTCCCTTCCTTCAAACTTCAAACAATCTCCTCCATGCGCGCGGCGCGCGCGAGATAGCTCTCAATGCGCGCCAGCGGCTCCACCCCTGTGACCGGCCTGCCCGACTCAAAGAAACGGCAGGGCGCAGTCTCTATCCCTGCGGGTACGGTGCGCAGCCCCGTGCGGCGCGCCATCTCCTCGACCGTTCCCTCGTTGCCGTCCACAAAGCCGACCGTCTTTGGCAGGAGGCGGCGCAGCGTGTCCTTGAAATAGTTGAAATGCGTGCAGCCGAGCACAATCGCGGAGTAGTGCACGAGATCGTACGGGGCAAGCGCGTTCCAGAGATACTCCTCGACGCGCGGGGAGACGAACTCCCTGCGCTCCGCGAACTCGACAAGGCGCGGCAACGCAAGCAGATCGACGAGATTCTTCGCATCGTGCGCTGACACGAGACGGCGCAGCTTCTCACCATTGATGGTAATCGGCGTTGCCGTCACGAGCACGCGGCGCTCACCGTCCTGCTCGAGAGCCTTCTTGACCGCCGGCTCCATGCCGATGATCGGCACCTCGTAGAGGCGCCGCATCTCATCCACCGCCACCGAGGTCGCTGTATTGCACGCAACAACGACGGCATCCGCGCCCTGCCTTTCAACGAGGAAGCGGAACGCCTCGCGCACATAGCCGCGCACGACAGGCACGGACTTCGTCCCATACGGCACATGGTCACGGTCGGCAAAGAACAGGAATTCCTCCGACGGGAGCACCCGCCGCGCGTGACTGAGCACGGTCAGCCCGCCGATTCCCGAATCAAACAAAGCAATGCGCATACCGACATCTCCTCTTCTGCGCAGAATGAGCCTCACCTATTATAGCAACTTCTTACGGCTTTGACAAACTCCTTCGAGAGCTGTTATAATTGTCGCATTGTAATTTTATAATTTTTATCTTTTCAACGGGAAGTTGCTGCAGATGAAACATCGTCTTAGAAAACAGGAATACATCTTCGTTGCGTCCATGCTCTTCGGTCTTGTCTTCGGTGCGGGCAATCTCATCTTCCCCGCCGCGATGGGACAGCAGGCGGGCGCGGCGATGCTGCCCGCGCTCATCGGCTTCTGCATCACGGGCGTCGGGCTGCCGCTCCTCGGGATTGCGGCGATCAGCATAACGGCAAGCGAGAATCTCTTCGACCTCTGCGGCAAGATCGACCGCCGCTTTGCCTATACCTTCACCTGTGCGCTCTATCTCTGCATCGGTCCGCTCTTTGCAATCCCGCGCACCGCGACGGTGTCGTTTCAGGTGGGCGCAGCCCCGTTTGTTTCACCCGATGTGCAGACGCTCGGGCTATTTGTCTTTACCCTTATCTTCTTCGCCCTCGTGCTCTACTTCTCCCTGCGCCCATCCGGCATTCTCATCTGGGTGGGCAAGGTGCTGAATCCCCTCTTTCTCCTCTTCCTCGGCATTCTGATCGTGACGGCGGTCATTTCTCCGATGGGGGCGGTATGGGAAGCGGAGCCGGTCGGCACATACGCGGAGCACGCCTTCTTCACGGGACTCCTCGAGGGCTACAACACGATGGACGTGCTCGCCGCGCTCGCGTTCGGCAACATCCTCGTGAGCGCCATCAAGCGGCTCGGACTCTCCGCCCCGAAGGATCTCTCCTACAGTACGATTGTCTCGGGCACGTTCAGCACGGCGCTCATGGCGCTCATCTACCTCGCGCTCACCTATGTCGGTGCGCAGAGCCGCGCGGTCTACGGGCTGGACGCAAACGGCGGGGATGTGCTCGCCCATATCGCCGCGCATTACTTCGGCGCATTCGGCGGCATCCTGCTCGGCATCACGATTACCTGCGCCTGCCTCAAGACTGCAATCGGGCTTGTCACGGCGTGCAGCACGACATTCGCCGAGCTGTTCCCGCGCTCGCTGCCCTATCCGAAATACGCCGTCCTCTTTTCCCTCTTCTCCTTTGCCATCTCGAACGTCGGTCTGAGCAAGATCATCGCCTACTCCCTGCCCGTGCTCTACTTCCTCTATCCGATTGCCATCGTCCTCATCGCGCTCTGCCTGCTCGAGGGTCTCGTCGGCTATCATCGCCCGCTCTACATCTGCACGATGGTCGGCACAACCTGTGCAGCGGCGTTCGACTTCCTGCGCGCCCTCCCCGCAGGGATGCACGAGGCACTGCCCGGAGTAGAGCTCCTTGTCGCATGGGGCGACGCCCTCCCCCTCGCGCATATCGGCATGGGCTGGGTCGTTCCGTCATGCGTCGGACTCCTGGTCGGCGCGGCTGCGCTCCTGCTTCGGAGATTTCAAACCACGCACACACACGGCTCGTTATAGTCAACAAGCAAGCCGTCATGCGTAAGAAAAAGCATATTTTCACATTTCGCCTGACAGATAAGCAGCCGATCAAACGGATCCTTGTGCGGCTTCACATGATCGGGGCGCACGAGCGTATGCAATGTGAAAATATGCTTTTCGTGTATGGGGAGCTGTCTGAGTCCTGCTTCCTCACAATATCTGCGAACGACCTCTGCATTCACCATCATTTGCAGGGGGTGCAGGAGATGTTTCAGCTCAATCTCCCAAAGTGATATCATGCTGTAGTATATGTCATTCTCATCCTGTTCGATGATCTCCCGTGCTTTCTGCGGCAATTTCGGATCGTCCGTCAGTGCCCACAAAAGCATGTGCGTATCCAGTAAAATCTTCATCTGCCATCCTCGAAGATATCCATAACGTCTTCATCCCAACGCTGAAAATCCGCCGGCACGACAAATGCCCCTTTTGCCGCACCGATGCGCTTCTTGTTCGGCGTTTTGCGAATCAGCGTCATCTGAACAACGGGCGTGCCGCTGCGCGCAATGCAGACCATATCCTCCTCGCCGCTTTCCAAGGCTTTGACCAGCTTTGACAGATCGGTCTTGGCTTCGAGCATATTGACCTGACGCATGGAGATCACCTCTTTCTGGCTAATTTAGCTAACTTCATAATACTACAAAGACAAGATTTTTTCAATCCCGTATATCTCGGTGCTCATGTTTCAGCCCCATGCGGAACGACTTGACAGCACTCCATGATTTTTGATAAAATATCCTCGCTGACATGGAGAGGTGTCCGAGTGGTTTAAGGAGCCGGTCTTGAAAACCGGTGATGCGGCAACGCACCGTGGGTTCGAATCCCACCCTCTCCGCCATATTTTTACAAGAGAAAAGACGACTGCGCGCAGCCGTCTTTTTTGTATGCGTATAAATTGTCACAGTGTACCGAAGATACGGTCACCCGCATCACCGAGTCCCGGCACGATGTAGCCGTGATCGTTGAGGCATTCGTCGACAGCGGCAACGTAGATCGGCACGTCGGGATGATCGGCAGCTACGCGGCGAATGCCCTCGGGCGCGGAGACGAGGCACATGAGGATGATATTCTGCGCGCCCTTCTCCTTGAGCATGGTGAGTGCCGCCGACGCACTGCCGCCCGTGGCGAGCATGGGGTCGGGGACGATGAGCGTACGATCCTCGACACCGCTCGGCAGCTTTGCGTAGTACTCGACAGGCGCAAGTGTCTCGGGGTCGCGGTAGAGTCCGATATGCCCCACGCGCGCGGCAGGTACGAGGGTCAATATGCCGTCGAGCATGCCGAGCCCTGCGCGCAGGATGGGCACGATGCCGAGCTTCTTGCCCTCGAGCATCTTCGCATGACAGCGTGCGACGGGCGTCTCGATCTCCACATCGCGCAGCGGGAAATCGCGCGTGATCTCATATGCCATGAGCATGGCAATCTCCGAGAGGAGCTCACGGAACTCCTTCGTCCCGGTCTCCTTCATGCGCATGATGGTCAGTTTGTGCTGGATGAGCGGATGGTCAACGAGATGGAGGCTCGGGATATCGGACGGATGAAACGTGTCGGCCATGGGGAAGGCTTCCTTTCTGTCAAAAAATTACTCGTATAGGGGATATTTCGCGCAGAGTGCGGCGACACGGCTGCGTGCCTCCTCCCTGCGCCCCTCATCGGTCGGCGCGTCGAGGACATATGCGATAATGCGCGCCACTTCGCGCATATCATCTTCCTTGAATCCGCGCGTTGTGAGTGCAGGCGAGCCGAGGCGAATGCCGCTCGTGACGAAGGGGCTGCGCGGCTCGAACGGGATTGTATTGCGGTTCGCCGTGATATTGACCTCGTCGAGGAGATTCTGTGCCTCCTTGCCCGTAATCTCCTTGTTTGTGAGGTCGACGAGCATGACGTGCGTGTCCGTCCCGCCCGATACAATGCGGTAGCCGCATTTCGTCAGCTCGTCCGCGAGCGCCGCCGCATTCTTCACAACCTGCGCGCCGTACTCCTTGAACGTGGGCTGGAGCGCCTCTCCGAGAGCAACCGCCTTTGCCGCAATGACGTGCATGAGGGGACCGCCCTGAATGCCCGGGAAAACCGCCTTGTTAATCTTCGCACCGAGTTCCTCATCGCGCCCGAGGATGAGACCCCCGCGCGGGCCGCGCAGCGTCTTGTGCGTGGTCGAGGTCACGACATCTGCATAGGGCACGGGATTCGGATGCTGCCCTGCGGCGACCAGCCCCGCGATGTGCGCCATATCCACCATGAAGAACGCACCGACCGCCTTTGCAATCGCCCCGATGCGCTCGAAATCAATCGTGCGTGCATACGCCGAAGCGCCCGCAATAATCATTTTGGGCTTGTGCTCCTTCGCAAGTGCCTCGAGCGCATCGTAGTCAATGCGCTCCGTCTCACGATCCACGCCGTAGGGAACGACCTTGAAGTACGTGCCCGAAATGTTGACGGGGCTGCCATGCGTCAGATGTCCGCCATCCGTCAGATTCATGCCGAGGATCGTGTCGCCCGGCTGCAGCAGCGCAAAGAACACCGCCATATTCGCCTGTGCACCCGAATGCGGCTGCACATTCGCCCATGCAGCGCCAAAGAGCTGCTTCGCGCGGTCAATCGCAAGCTGCTCTGCCACATCGACGTATTCACAGCCGCCATAGTACCGCTTGCCGGGATACCCCTCTGCATACTTGTTTGTGAGGACACTGCCCTGCGCCTCCATGACAGCGCGGCTGACGATGTTCTCCGAGGCGATGAGTTCCAGCTTCGTGCGCTGGCGGTTCAGTTCATCCTCAATCGCCGCAAACGCCTGCGGGTCGACCTTTTCCAACGAATCCATCATGCTCATAGAAACTCTCCTTAGCCGTTTTTATGATCTTCCAGCGCCATCATTTTTTCAACGCGGCGCGCATGGCGCCCGCCCTCGAACTCCGTGCGCACCCACGCGCGCACAATCTCGCCCGCAGGGCCGAAGCCCGTCACGCGTCCGCCGAGAGCAAGGACATTTGCATCATTGTGCTTCCGCGACATAATTGCCGTATAGACATCGGCACAAAGTGCTGCGCGGATTCCCTTGATCTTGTTCGCTGCAATCGAGATGCCAAGCCCCGTGCCGCAGAGCACAATGCCGCGATCTGCCTTGCCCGAGACGACATCGGCGCAGACCTTCTCCGCGATGTCGGGATAGTCGACTGCCTCCTTGCCGAATGTGCCGACATCCTTTACACGCACATCGCTGAACTCGTGGAGCACCATCTTGACCTCTTCTTTAAGATCCACCGCCCCGTGGTCGCTGCCAATCGTGATATTCATGGAAACGCCCTCCTCATCAAACTTCACAATATTCTCTTTCATTCTAGCATAGATCGCTGAAAAAAAATAGTGCGTCAGCGGCGAAAACGCGTGCGCAGGGCGAGCGAGAGAAAAAAGATGAGCGCCGCTGCCGCCACGATTGCCGCACCCGCCGCAATGCCGAGATAGTACGCTGCAAAGAGCCCGATAAGCCCTGAGAAGAACGCAATGACAACCGACAGGAAATGATATGCCTTGACACTCCCCGCGAGATTGCGTGCGGCTGCCCCCGGCAGGACGAGCAGCGCGTTGATGATGAGGATGCCGACCCACTGGATGCTCACGGCGACGACAACGGCGAGCAGCGCAGCGAAGATAGCCTCCACGGCAAAGATGGAAATGTTGCGGCTGCGCGCGAGCGACGCATTCACCGAGAGCAGGAGCAGGCGGTTGAAGAGCAGCATCCAGCCGACGAAGACGACGGCATCGACGGCGAGCAGCCCCGCGAGATCGGCGGGGGTAATGCTCAGGATGTCTCCGATGAGGAGCGGAGAAAATTTTGAAAAGCCTCCGCCGTGGCTCATTATCATAAGTCCGACCGCAATCGCCGTCGAGGAGAACACGCCGATGACCGTATCCGCCGACGCCGCTGTGCGATGCTTGATGTAGGTGATGAGGAGAGCAAATGCAATCGAAAAGAGGATGAGAGATGTGAGCGGTGCAAATACGCCGACAAGCGCACCGATGGCGATGCCCGTGAACGCGCCATGCCCGAGCGAGTCCGAGAAGAACGCCATGCGGCTTGAGACCACCATCGTCGAGAGCAGCCCAAAGAGCGGCGTCATGAGGATAATCGCGAGCAGCGCGTTCTTCATGAAGGTATACTCCATCCACGCAAACGGCAGGAGTGCATCCATTGCTCCGTAGATCAGTTCCATGCCGCATCCCCCTCTCCCCCATGCTCCTCGGCACGCCTCTTGAGATGACTGAGATCGGGCAGGATGCCAAAGATGCGCTCCATGTGAGGGCTTGCAAAGACCTCGCTCGACGTTCCCGCCGCCGCAATCCCGTGATCCATGAGGACGACCTTGTCCGCATGGCGTGCAACCATGCCGAGATCGTGTGAGATGAGGAGGATTGCAAGATCCTCCTGTGCGCGCAACTGTCCCACGATGTCATAGAAGAGTGCGAGTCCGCTCTGATCGACGCCCGAGACCGGCTCGTCGAGGAGCAGGAGGTTCGGCATGGGATCGAGTGCGAGCGCGAGCAGGACGCGCTGCAGCTCACCGCCCGAGAGTGCGCCGAGGCGGCGGTCGATCAGATGCTCCGCACGCACGCGCGCAAGTTTTTCGGTGACGCGTGCACGGTAGCGGCGCGCGGGAAAGAGCCAGACGGGACGCGTGGTCACACACGCCATGAAGAGGTCGAGCACCGTTGTCGGTGCCGTCAGATCGAGGCGCAGATACTGCGGTACATAGCCGATGACAGGGCGTATATGGCGATCCTCCGCGTCGACGAAGCGCAGACTGCCCGTGTGCGCAACCTCGCCGAGGAGGGCGCGCAGGAGGGTGCTCTTGCCCGCGCCGTTCGCACCGATGATGGCGGTCAGCTCACCGCAGTGAAAATGCAGATTGACATGCGAAAAGACTTCGAACGTCCCAAAGGAGACGCCGAAGTCTTCGATTTTGGTGCAGCAGAAATGCGCGCAGCCCTCCGCTGCCCCCCTGTGATGAAAGATATGCCTGAGCATGATGATCCTTTTCCTAATCCGTCAATCGACGGAACTTCCACGTCCCTGCTGCGATGCCGAGCGCGGCGTAGCCTACGACCACTGCGAGTGAGAGCAGGGAGAACTCCCCTGCTGTTCCGAGGCTGCGCAGGAGGTGACTCGTATGCGTCAGCGGCAGGATCTCCACAAGCCAGCGCACGAGATCGGGCAGTGCCGCCGTCGAGAAGAACGTCCCGCAGAGGAAGGACATCGGGAGCAGGACGTAGAGGTTGACCTGACTCATCTCCTCATAGGTGGAGATATACATTGCCGCTAGGAAGCCGATCTCCGCGAAGATCATGCAGTTCAGCGTGAGCACGAGGAGAAAGAGCGGCGTGATTGTAAAATGCGCGCCAAAGAGATAGCTGAGCACAATGATGATCGCCGATGAGATCAGCCCGCGCACGACAGCCCCCGCGACCTTGCCGATGACGAACGCATCGGGACGAATGGGCGCAATGAGATATTCCTCGAGACTCTTGTGATAGACGCGCTCCGCGTGCACGGATATGATGCTGTTGAAGCTGATGTTCATGGAGTTCATCGCGAGGAGTCCCGGTACGAGAAAGTCCAGATACGAGCCCGTGCCCACGTCAATGCTGCGCCCAAGACCCCAGCCGAATGCAATGAGAAACATGAGCGGCGAGACCATGCGGCTCAGCACGTATTTCGTGAGACGCCTGCGCAGCACTGTCCAATCACGCCAGAACACCGTCCATATATCGCGCAGCATCAGAGCCCCTCCTTTCGCCCCGTCAGCTCGATGAAGACATCCTCGAGATTCGTCGGGCGCAGAAGGACGCGCTGCATCGTCTCCTCGATCTCACGCGCATGCGCACGAGCCTCCTCGCGCGTGTGAAAGAAGCGATAGGCACGTCCGCTCTCCTCATCCCACTCCACAGCAAATGCACCGAGGGCGTCGCAGAACGCGCGCGGCGTCTGCACATCGACGAGCACGCCCTTGTTGATGATCGACACGCGGTCACAGAGCGCCTCTGCCTCCTCGATGTAGTGCGTCGTCAAGAGAACTGTCACGCCGCTCTTTGCGACCGCACGCACGAGATCCCAGATATGCCGGCGTATCTGCGGGTCGAGCGCAACCGTCGGCTCGTCGAGGAAGAGCACCTGCGGACGGTGGATCAGCGCGCGCGCAATGAGGAGCCGCCGCTTCATCCCCCCAGAGAGGCGGCGCACATTGTCGTTGCGCACCTCCGAGAGCTCCATCTCTGCGAGCAGTTCCTCAATGCGCTGCGCCCGCTCTGCGCCGCTCATATGATGCAGACGTGCGTGCAGCTCCATATTGTCCCAGACCGTCAGCTCCTGATCGAAATTCACGTGCTGCGGCACAACGCCAATCATCTCTTTGACAGTACGCGGGTCACGTCGGATATCCTGCCCTCCGATGCGTATCACGCCGCTCGTCGCCTGCGTCTGCATCGTCAGCATGCGGATGATCGTCGTCTTGCCCGCGCCGTTCGGGCCAAGCAGCCCGAACACCTCACCGTGCCGAACGGAGAGGGTCACGCCCGCAACCGCCGTCTTCCAGTCCTTTTTCTGCGCCGCATTCGTATGCGGGAATTTCTTGACGAGATCCTCCATCTCGATCATCATGGATTCCATTGCTCTCAATCCGCCCGAAACTGAATCCCCGCCATGAGGCGCGCCTTCTCCATCACCGCCATGACGGCACGCGATGTCTGCATCCCCTCCTCCACGCTCATATAATCCTTGCGTGCGAAGATGTCCTGCATTGCCTCGAACTCGTGCACCATGCGATGCTCATATCGGTTCAGCGCATACGTTTTGGGCTCACTGCCACGCAGACCAACCGTAAAGGAGGGCAGTTCATTCGGCGCGCCGTCCGCGCGAATCCAGCCCGACTCTCCCTGTATCATGAAGAATGATGGACTGTCACTGTCCTTCGCCGCTGCCGCTGTTGCGACAAAGCCGTCATAGCGCAGAGCCATGATGCCCGAGGTGTCGATGCCGTTGAATCCGACATTCGCCCCATAGATGGCAGACTTCGGGCGTCCAAAGAGGGAGACAATGAGTTCGAGATTGTAGACGTTCAAATCGTAGAGCGCCCCGCCCGAGAGCGCAGGATCGAATACAGGCGCAACATCGCGTGCGAGATAGCGGTCATAGCGGCTCGAATACTGCGAATAGTTCGCCTGCACGAGGCGGATGAGTCCGAGCTGCGGCAGCGTTTCCAATATCCCCATGTAATTCGGAAGAAAAAGCGGCGTTACCGCCTCGAACAGGTAGCAATGCGCCGCGCGTGCGCGCGCGATCAGCTCCTCCGCCTCCGCAAGCGTCGAGGTAAAGGGCTTTTCCACGATAACATGCCAGCCCGCCGCAATCGCCTGCCGTGCATAGTCAAAATGCACGCTGTTGACGATGCCGAGATAGACGAAGTCCGCCTCATGCGCTGCGAGCATCGCCCCATAGTCCGCCCAAACCTGCGGCACACCGAACTCCTGCGCAAGTGCCCGCGCCTTCTCTCTGCTGTGGGGACGCGCGCAGATCGTTACAACCTCGACGTCCTCCACCTCCTGCAGGGCGGTGAGCGCCTCGCGCGCAATCATCCCTGTTCCGACAACTGCTATCTTCATTTCTTCGCTCTCCTTCACGCAAAGACATTATGTCCTTGCTACTCATACTGCCCACCTATTATAGCAGGGTATTTCGGCAAAGAAAAGGGTCTGCCGCAGAAGTCTTGGACTTCTGCGGCAGACCCGCACCGCAAGTGCTGCGGCTGTGTGTTCCCCTTAGTGCATCACTTTGATATGATCCGCGTCGGCATCCTTCTTGCCCTGCAGAGCATCCCATGCATCATTTGCACGCTCCACATAGACGTCGCGGATCATCTTGTTCTCGCCAAGGCCATGCATGTAGGTATCGACCTTGTAGCCCTCTCCTTCGAGAATGCTCTTGTGCGAATCCGCATCTTTTCCTGCCATGTCATTGTGCGCATGATCGCCTGCAACCATCATGATCGGCATGAGCGTCACATTCTTGATCTTGTTTGCCTTGAGCTTCGGAATGACATCCTCGAGGCTCGGCCAGCCCTCAACCGTGTAGACATAGACATTCTTGTATCCAAGCGCATCAAGCTTCGCCTGAATCACGGAATAGTACGCGTTCGAGACATGCGGCGTACCATGTGCCATCAGGAGCAGCGCCTCGCCCTTTGCCAGTTTCGGGAACTGGCTGGAAACCGCCTGGAGGAACTCCACCACGTCATCCGGCTGATCCTCCTGCCCCTGCCAGTACATAAGGGAGGTGCCGCAGGTCATCGTCTTGAACTGCTCCTTGTACTCATGGAAGACTGCCTTGACATAGGAGTATTCCATGCCCGGGATGACATCGAGAGAAACGAGTGCCACACGGGAATAACCGTCCGCCTTGAGCTGCGCGAGTGCCTCCTCGGGCGTCGGATACTTCTTGCCCTCGTTCTTCTCAATGCGGTCGATAATGATATGAGAGGTAAACGCCGTCACGACCTTCACGCCCGGATGCGCCGCCTTGATTGCATCCACCGTTGCCTCGATCGTCTTCTCACGTGTCTCCTTGAACGTCGTGCCGAAGCTCATCACAACAATGGCATCCTTGTTCGTGTAGTTCTGCATCTGCGGGTTCTCATACTTGAGCACGCCGATCTCCGATGCCTCCATGAGCGCGGGGGTCGCCGTCTTGACCTCGGGGTTCAGCTCATACGAGGCCTCCGCCGGGCTGTACGAAAAGCCGAGGACTGCCGAGCACGCGAGGGATGCGACCAGCATTTTCTTCCAATTCTTCATCCGAATTCCTCCCATAAAATATAGATAAATAAAGGCTTTCCTGCCAGAGCAAGAAAGCCTCGTGAATCATCTTCACGAATCCCCTTCCTGTCGCTCGCAGGTCTGTGCCCTTGGCACACGGTGGATTGTCAAACAGGCAGTTCTCCTGGCTCGGTTCATCGCTCCCCTGCGCCTTCCCAAGAGGACATTCCTCTCAGTGACATTCTTGCAGGTTTGCTCCCCTCACAGTGGCGGGACCGCGCCGGCTCATCCGGCTTCTCTATTAAGCGGCAACACGCCGCACCTGTCTCCTAAAGATTAAATTATAACATCATAGATAGCATACATCGTTATGCGCAGATTGTCAATCGGCTCTCGCACTTATTTTGACGTATCCTCTTCCACATGGGAGCGCCAGCCGCTCGATTCGGCAGACCCCATTTCCGCCGTTGCCTCGACGTAGGCAGCAACAGCATCGTAGTTCGCGCGGACGCCGCTCTTTGTGTTCCGATAGGTCACGGCATTCGACCGCTGCACGCCGATGGCATCTGCCTCCTCCACCGCGTCAATGTTCGCACCGAGATAGATGAAGTCCCAGCCCTCCATTTCCTGCTTGTCAGAGATCATCTCCTTGATCTTCTCCTTGGAGAACTCTGTGCTCGCATTCTCGAGACCGTCCGTAATGATGACGAAAATGACCTTTGTGCCCTCGCGCGTGACAGACGGCTCGCGCTCCACGCGGAGCATCGTATTGCCCACTGCGTCGAGCAGCGCCGTTGTGCCGCCCACCTCGTACTCCTTCGCTGTCAGGGGGCGCACGTAGCGGATATCCTTGTGCGCATAGAGCACATCCATCTCATCGTTAAACAGAACGGCGGTCACACGTACGGGAATCGCAAGTTCCTTCTGCTTCTCGATCATGGAATTGAATCCGCCGATGGTATCGGATTCGAGTCCCTGCATGGAACCGCTCTTATCAAGGACAAGCACGAGTTCGATGTACTCCGGCTTCTCCATGCGCACTGCAGTCGGTGCAGCATCCTCCGCTGCGACGGTGGACGCGCACAGCACGCACAGGATGCAGACGGCAACAGCGTATCGAATCTTCTTCCACATGATACAACCTCCTTTATCGACAGAAATGAAAAAATATTTGTGCATCACATTATATCATACTCACACGGTTTTACTGCTTAAGGAAGCACTGATAAATTCAGCACCGCCATCTTAACGCATCTTTTTTGCCCGCACTTCGTCGGCAAATCCTCCACATAGCCTCTGCTATGCGTCCGGTTTGCCTCCTAGTTCGGACGAAAAAATCTGCGCCAATCTGACGGACTTCATTTTATCAGTGCTTCCTTAAAGCCTCATAAAAAAGAGGGGTCTATCCCCTCTATTCCTCCGACGTCCGCACGCTGCGGTTGATCGTCGTAAGCCCGCGGTAAACCGTCCCGATGTCGAGATCGTCGCCGCGCGACTCCATATATTTCTCCAGCTTGCGCTTCACGCGCTGGAGCGCATTGTCTATGGATTTCACCTGACGGTGCAGGTCGACGGCAATCTCCTGATAGGACTTGCCGTCCAGATAGCTCATGAGCACGCGCCACTCGAGGTCGCTCAGGATCTCCTCCATCTTCTGCTCGATGTCGATGAATTCCTCGTGACTGATGACGAGCTCCTCGGGGTCGCTGATCCGCGCGCCCGAGAGCACGTCGAGCAGCGTGCGGTCAGAGTCCTCGTCATAGATGGGCTTATTGAGCGAGACGTAGGAGTTCAGCGGGATGTGCTTCTGCCGCGTCGCCGTCTTGATCGCCGTGATGATCTGCCGCGTCACGCAGAGCTCGGCAAAGGCGCGGAACGAGGACAGCTTGTCCTCGCGGTAATCGCGGATCGCCTTGAAGAAACCGATCATGCCCTCCTGTACGATGTCCTCGCGATCCGCACCGATGAGAAAGTAGGAGCGCGCTTTGGAGCGCACGAAATTACGGTATTTGTTGATGAGATAATCGAGTGCCTCATCACCCTCACAGGAGCGAATATGTGCGAGCAATTCTTCATCGGTACAACCGTCGTAGATGCTGCTCTCCGCATTCACCTCGTCCGGCTCTTCCTCTGACTCGATTTCGCCCGCCTCCAGTTCATCCGCCTTTTCCTCATCCAACATAGACTTTTTCTT
>NZ_CP016201.1:1824013-1826205 GCF_001683335.1 Selenomonas sp. oral taxon 126 | reverse complement strand
GCCCGCCTCCAGTTCATCCGCCTGTTCCTCATCCAACATAGACTTTTGCTTATCGCCGTAAAAAATCATACGATCGCTCCGTCACTTTCAAGGAGCTGCCCACATACGCAACTCTCCTGCAAACACCCTAATATGCTTTATATTATACCCCGATTGCAAAACTTCCGTCAAGGGCAGAAAAAAGGAGCTGCTGCACGAGCCAAAACGACTTCGTGCAACAGCCCCTGCGGATAATAGATCAAACCCGTTCCCGAATAACAACCTTTTCCACGCCATCCGTGTCTCTCAGCAGCACGGACACATCCTCGATCGCGGCAGTCGGCACATTCTTGCCGACGTAGTCCGCGCGGATGGGCAGCTCCCTGTGCCCGCGGTCGATGAGCACGGCAAGCTGGATCATGCGCGGGCGTCCGATGTCGAGGAGTGCGTTCATCGCCGCGCGGATCGTACGGCCCGTATAGAGCACATCGTCGACGAGCACGATGGTCTTGCCCGTGATGTCGTGCGGCATCTCCGTCGGGTGCACGACGGGCTGATAGGAGAGCTCATTGAGGTCGTCGCGGTAGAGGGTGATGTCGAGCACGCCGCGCGGCAGCTCCCGCTGCTCGATGCGTGCAATCTCCTCCGCAATGCGCGCGGCAATGGGAACGCCGCGCGTGCGGATACCGACGAGCACAAGATTCTCCGTGCCCTTGTTCTTCTCGACAATCTCGTGTGCGATGCGCATGAGCGCGCGCCGTATGCCATCGTCGTCCATGAGGACTGCCTTTTCCCTAAATTCCGTCATGTGCGTACCTCCTTATCTGTCCGTGCGCAGCGTATGCAAAATCTCCTCCATATCTGCGGGAAGCGGTGCGGTAAACGTCATCTCCTCCCCCGTGCGCGGGTGCGCAAGGCGGAGGGTCAGCGAGTGGAGCGCCTGCCCCGCGATGGCAAAGGGATTCTTCTTCGCCGTGTACTTCGTATCCCCCACGAGCGGATGCCCTATGCTCGTCAGATGAACGCGGATCTGATGGGTGCGCCCCGTCTCGAGTCGGCAGGATATATAGGTATATGCGCCGAATCGCTCAAGCACCTCGAAATGCGTCGTTGCAGGCTTGCCGTTCTCGCGCACGATTGCCATCTTCTTGCGGTCGGTCGGATGACGCCCAATGTCACCCGTGATGATCCCTGCGCGCGGCACGATGTTGCCGTACACAATCGCACGGTATTCGCGCCGCGCCTCCTTGTCCCGAATCTGACGCGCAAGGAAGTGATGCGCCATATCGTTCTTTGCCGCAACCATGACGCCGGAGGTATCCTTGTCGAGGCGGTGCACAATGCCGGGGCGCAGCGCACCATTGATGCCCGAGAGGTCACGGCAGTGGTGGAGCAGCGCGTTGACGAGTGTCCCTGACGTAACGCCCGCTGCGGGATGCACGACCATGCCGCGCGGCTTGTTGATGACGATCATGTCCTCGTCCTCGTAGAGCACGTCGAGCGGGATATCCTCCGCGCAGATCTCGACCTCCTCGGCGGGCGGCACAGTGCAGACGATCTCCTCGCCGCCGCGCAGCTTGTAGTTCCCCTTGCGCACCGCGCCGTCCACCGTGACCTGCCCCGCCTCGATCAGGCGCTGCGCATAGCTGCGTGAAAGGTCGGGCATATGGCGCACGAGGGTCACGTCCAGACGCTCGCCTGCGTGTTCGGCAATGAATACAGTGCTCATCATCGGATTTCCCTTTTCTGCACGAAGAGCGCCCAGAGCACGGCTGCCGTCCCCAAGACAATGGCAATATCTGCAATGTTGAACACAGGCCAGATGCGGAAATCGAAGAAGTCCACAACATGCCCGAGGCGGATGCGGTCGATCAGGTTGCTCACAGCGCCCGCCGCAAGCACAACACTGCCGTAGTGAATGAGGCTGCCGCTGCGGCGCAGACGCCTATAGAACGCAATGAAGGCGGCGGAGAAGACGATCGCTGTCGCGAGGAAGAGCCACTGCTGATCGCGGAAGATTCCAAACGCAGCCCCCGGATTGAGGACGAAGGTGATATGAAAAAACGGCGCTGCAACGGGAATGGTCTCCCCCGGCAGCATCGTGAGTTCCACATAGTATTTGACCAGCTGATCAATCAGCAGGATGCCCAAAAAAGAAAATGCGGCTTTTACGCGTCCGCTCATCGCTCTCAAACGTCCTCCTCGCTCTTCCT